>RFKM01000306.1 GCA_003694465.1 Alphaproteobacteria bacterium | reverse complement strand
GACGAATACAGCTATTAGCGCCGGTCATGGCGGGCGTGGCGGCGCGGCACCCGCGGTATCGGCGTCGGCACGAGCCGGCCCGCACCCTCGCCGTTATCGGTGGCGTCGCCGCCAAGCGGGTCGGGGCCGAAGCTGTTGCCCCCGGGGGTGCCGGGGCTGGCAAACCAGACGATCAGCACGATCACCCCGACCAGCGGCACAAGGACCAGCAGATACCACCAGCCGGCCTTGTCGAGATCGTGCAGCCGGCGCACCGCGACGGCCACCGTCGGCAAGAGCATGGCAAGGCTGAAGATACCCGACAGAAACGGCACGACTGGGGTGCCGAGCAGCGCGGCGTCGAGCCGGGTCAGCACCGCGTCGGCGGCCATCAGGAAGAGCACGTACCACCAGAATTCCGAGCGCGGGGCACGGCCGGAAAAGTCGGCAAACCGGGCGAGGCAGGTTCTGACCGCCGCGGCGAAGGTCACGCCGCCGCCCTCATTTGCGGCCGATCCTTGGCTCTTCGCCGCGCAGCAGGCGGGCGATGTTGGCCCGGTGTCGCTCGAAGATCAGCGCCCCGAGCAGCAGCGTCAGCACCAGCATGTCGCCCCGCCCGAGTGCCAGCGCCCAGACCGGCGTCAGCGCCGCCGACGCAAGCCCGGCCAGCGACGAGATGCGAAAGACCAGCGCCACCACCAGCCATGTCAGCGCCGCGGCAAGGCCCACCGGCCAGGCGATGGCCAGCATGGTGCCCAGAAGGGTCGCCACCCCCTTGCCGCCCTTGAGGCGCAGATAGAGCGGGAAGAGGTGGCCGAGATAGGCGCAAAAGCCCGCCACCTGCGCCGCGTCCTCGCCCAGCGCCGCGCGCGCCACAAGCACCGCGAAGGCGCCCTTGCCGGCATCCCCGATCAGCGTCAGCAGCGCGGCGAGCTTGTTTCCCGTGCGCAGAACGTTCGTCGCCCCGATGTTGCCGGAGCCGATCTTGCGAATGTCGCCAAGGCCGAACACGCGCGCCCAGACAAGGCCGAAGGGCACCGAGCCGAGCAAGTAGGCCAGGGCGGCGGTGAGCAGAAGAAGCGCGAGCGGTGTTTCGAATACGGGCATGCCCTTCTATCCAACGGGCCGGCGCGCACGGCAAGACTTTTCGCGTCCCGCCTCGTTCCCGCGCACAAGCCGCGCCGTCAGCCGAAGACGCGCCGTCCGCCTACCCAGGTGCCCAGCACCCGCCCCTGCATCCGCGCCTCGTCGAACGGGGTGTTCTTCGATTTCGAGCGCAGCTTGAACCGGTCGA
Organism: Alphaproteobacteria bacterium; assembly: GCA_003694465.1. Taxonomy (GTDB): domain Bacteria; phylum Pseudomonadota; class Alphaproteobacteria; order Rhodobacterales; family Rhodobacteraceae; genus RFKM01. Next base: position 5,885 of record RFKM01000306.1, on the reverse strand, counting down.
GCACGAAGGGCACGTCCGGGTCGAACAGGACGAGATCGGCCGGGGCGCCTTCGGCGAGGCTTCCGCCCGGCAGACCGAGGCGCCGGGCCGGGTTGAGCGAGAGCGCCCGCCAGAGCGCCGGCAGGCCGATCGCCCCGGCATGGACGAGGCGCATCGCCGCCGGCAGCAGGGTTTCAAGCCCCACCGCCCCCGAGGCGGCGGCCTCGAAGGGCAGGCGCTTGCTCTCCTCGTCCTGCGGCGTGTGCATCGAGGAGATGATGTCGATCAGCCCGCGCGCCACCGCCTCGACCATCGCCACCCGGTCGTCTTCCGAGCGCAGCGGCGGCTTGAGCTTGAAGAAGGTGCGGTATTCGCCGACGTCGAATTCGTTGAGCGTGAGATGGTGGATGTTGACCCCCGCCGTCACGTCGAGCCCGGCAGCGCGCGCCCGCTCCAGCGCCGGCAGCGCCGCCGCCGTCGAAAGACTGTCGGCATGGTAGCGCGCCCCGGTCATTTCCACGAGGGCAAGGTCGCGTTCGAGCCCCATGCGCTCGGCCATCGGCGAGACCGCCGGCAAGCCCCGGAGGGTTGCGAACTTGCCCGAGGTCACCGCCGCGCCGGCCGAAAGCACCGGCTCCTGCGGATGGCCGATGACCAGCGCGCCGAGCTGGCGGGCATAGGCCAGCGCCCGCGCGTAGACCTTGCTGTCGGCCACCGTCCGGTCGGCATCGGTGAAGGCGACGGCGCCGGCATCCAGAAGAAAGCCGATCTCGACCATTTCGCGCCCGTCCCGGCCCTTGGTGAGCGCCGCCATCGAATGCACCCGAACCGGCGAAACCTCGCGCGCCCGGCGGGTGACGAAGGCCAGCACCTCGGGGGTGTCGATCGCCGGGGTGGTGTCGGGGCGGGTAACGATGGTGGTCACCCCGCCGGCCGCCGCCGCCGCGCCGGCGGTGCGAAAGCTCTCCTTGTGACGCTCGCCGGGCTCGCCCACCTTCACCCCGATATCGACGATGCCGGGGGCGAGGCACTTGCCGCCGCAATCGACGATCTCGCCCGAAGGCCTCCCGTCGCACCCGACAATGATGCCGTTTTCCACCCGCAGGCTGCCGAGGCGCTCGGTGCCGGCCTCGGGGTCGATCAGGCGCGCGTTGGTGAAGGTGATGACGGTCATGGCGTTCCCCCGGTCTGCCTGTGCCCGATGTCGCGCGCCCGGCCGGCGCCGTCAAGCGCTTCGGCCGCGCACCCCGCCCGCACGGGCCTCAACGCTGCCCCATGATGGTTTTGGCGACGGCGCGCGGGTCGGACTGGTACTTGATCATGAACTTGTCGCCGCTGCGGGTGATGACCTGCGCCGCCGAAAAGATCACCCGCACCTTATCGATGTCGCTGCGCCGGATGGTCATGCCGGTGGGCGTGATGAGCCGCCCCTTCGTCAGCTGCCACGTCATGCCCAGCTGTTCGGAAGCGACGTAGATCCCGCGCACGGCAATGGCGAGGGTGGCGCCGACGGGACCGACCCAGAAGTTCGGGTCGCCCATCGCCACCAGAACGCCCGCCGCCGCCACCGACCCGAGCGCCGCCAGCATCACGTGCTCCTTGATGTAGGTCGCGCGGTTGCCGGTGAAGCGGGCCACCAGCTCTTCGCCATCGGCAAGGGCGGGGATCGGGGTTTGCGTCATGGCATGTCCTTTCGGGCGGTTCCGGTCAGCCACGCAGGGCAAGAAGCGCCCAGAGCGCGCCGGCCAGCAAGAGGAGCAGCACCCCGAGGCCGAGGGCCAGCGGTCGGCGCAGGCGGGCGGGTTTGCCCTCGGGCGGGGGGATGTGGCCCTTCACGCTTTCGCCCTGCCAGCCAGGGGCGGCGGGCACAAGGTGCTCGGCCTCTTGGTAATGGGCAACGAAATTGGCCGGCGGGCGCGGCGAGAAGCGGCCCGGGCGCTCGCGCAGCGCCGCCCCCTCGACCACCGCCACGGTGCCGCGGATCATGTCGAGCTTGTCGGCATCGGCATTCACCGCGTCCGGGTCCATGCCCATCGCATCGGCGAGAAACTTGCGCAGGCCCGCGCGCCCAAGGTCGCCCGCCTCGAAGACGTAGACGTGGCGCGGGTCGAGAGGACCGGCGCCCAGCGCCTCGGGCAGCGGCCAGTCGCGGTTTGCCCCGGGGCGCGGCGGCTCCCAGCGCACGGCGTCGTTGGTGGTCACGAAGAGGGTGAACAGCCAGACCTCGCGCAACCCCCGGTCCGGGCCGAATTCCAGCGGATCGCTCACACCATCACCCCGCCCGGCTCGGCCTCGGCGCGCAGGTTGCGGGCGAGCAGGTCCATCGCCGCCATGCGCACGGCGACCCCCATCTCGACCTGTTCCTGGATCACCGAGCGGTTGATGTCGTCGGCGATGGTGCCGTCGATCTCGACCCCGCGGTTCATCGGCCCCGGGTGCATCACGATGGCATCGTCCTTCGCATGGCTCAGCTTCTCGGCATCGAGCCCCCAGCGGTGGTAGTATTCGCGCTCGGAGGGGATGAAGCCGCCATCCATCCGCTCTTTCTGAAGGCGCAGCATCATCACCACGTCGGCACCTTCCAGCCCTTCGCGCATGTCGTCGTAAACCTCGACGCCGAGATCGGCCACCTTTGCCGGCATCAGCGTCGTCGGCCCGACGAGGCGCACGCGGTTTTCCATCTTGCCGAGCAGCAAAAGGTTCGAGCGCGCGACCCGGCTGTGGGCGATGTCGCCGCAAATGGCGATGGTCAGCCGGTGCAGCCGCCCCTTCGCGCGGCGGATGGTGAGGGCATCGAGCAGAGCCTGGGTCGGGTGTTCGTGGCGCCCGTCGCCGGCGTTGAGCACCGCGGCATTGACCTTTTCGGCCAGCAGGTTGACGGCGCCGGAATTGGGGTGGCGCACCACCAGCAGGTCGGGGTGCATGGCATTGAGGGTCAGCGCCGTGTCGATCAGGGTTTCGCCCTTCTTGATCGAACTGGCCTGCATGGCCATGTTCATCACATCGGCCCCGAGGCGCTTGCCGGCAATCTCGAAACTCGCCTGCGTGCGGGTCGAATTCTCGAAGAACATGTTGATCTGGGTGAGCCCCTCGAGCGCCCGGGCGTGCTTCATCGGCTGCCGGTTGAGCGCGACGTATGACTCCGCGAGGTCGAGGATCGTGGTGATCTCGTCCGGCGCGAGGGGCTCGATCCCGAGAAGATGGCGTTGGCGGAAGGTCATGGGTTGCGCTCCCCGGTTTGGCACCGTTGAATAGCCCCGCCCCGGCCCGGGCGCAAGCGCACGAGGGCCGTCCGCGGAAGACCATCGCGGCGGCGAAGCTTGCCGCCCGCCCCCCGCGCGCCTAGGCTTCGGCCATGGATTCGGCCCTCGACTGGCATGGCGCAAAGGCGCTTCTGGAATGGTATGTGGAACTCGGCGCGGTCGACGCGGTCGGGGACGTGCCGATTGACCGCTACGCCCTCGCCGCCGAGACGCCGAAGCCGGCCCGCACTCGGGCGACAGCCGCCCCCGAGGTGCCCGTGGCCGACCCCGCGCCCGCAGACCCGGCTGCCGAGGCCGAGGCCCTTGCCGCTTCGGCACAGACGCTTGAAGACCTTGCACAGGCGATGCGCGGCTTTGACGGGCTCGACCTGAAGAAGGGGGCACGCAACTTCGTCTTTGCCGATGGCAACCCGGCGGCGCGGGTGATGATCGTCGGAGAGGCCCCCGGCGCCGATGAAGACCGCATCGGCCGCCCCTTCGTCGGCCGCGCCGGCCAGCTGCTCGACCGGATGCTGGCCGCCATCGGGCTCGACCGCACCGCGACCGACCCGGACGAGGCCGTCTACATCACCAACGTCCTGCCGTGGCGTCCGCCGGGCAACCGCACCCCCGAGGCGCGCGAGATCGCCCTCATGCTGCCCTTCCTCAAGCGCCATATCGAACTGGCCGACCCGGAAATTCTCGTGCTCATGGGCAATGTGCCCTGCAGCGCGCTGCTCGGGCGCACCGGCATCTTGCGGATGCGCGGGCGCTGGACCGAGGCGCTCGGCCGGCCGGCCATGCCGATGACCCATCCGGCCTACCTGTTGCGCAACCCGGCCGCCAAGCGCGAGGCCTGGGCCGACCTGCTGGAAATCCGCGCCAGACTGGACGCCGCGCCGTGAAAATCCTCGCCTTTTCCGACCTGCACGCCGCCCGTTCCCGCGCCGAGGCGCTTGTCGCCGCCAGCGCCGGGGCCGATCTGGTGATCGGGGCGGGCGATTTCTGCAACCTCCGACAGGGCCTGCCCGAGGCCCTCGCGCCGCTCACCGAGATAACCGCACCGCTCGTCATGGTTGCCGGCAACAACGAAAGCGCCAACGAGTTGCGCGACGCGGCCCCGCCCCGTGCCCATGTGCTGCATGGCGAGGCGGTCGAGATTTCCGGCATTCGGATTTTCGGGATCGGCGGGGGCATTCCCGTCACCCCCTTCGGCAGCTGGAGCTGGGACCTCACCGAACAACAGGCCGAGGCCCTGCTCGCCGGGGCGGAGGGGGCCGAGGTGATCGTCAGCCATTCGCCACCGAAGGGTGTGGCCGACCGAACCTCGACGGGCCAATCCGTGGGCTCGAGCGCCCTGCGCGCCGCCATCGAGCGGTTTCGGCCCCGGCTCGTGCTCTGCGGCCATGTTCACGATTGCTGGGGGCAGGACGGAATGATTGGAAGAACCCGGGTCCGCAATCTCGGCCCCACCGTCAACTGGCTGGAGATCTGACATGTCAAAAATCGCCGACGCCGACCAGCGCGCCTTCATCCCGGTGCGCATCGCCGTTCTGACCGTTTCCGACACCCGCACCCTTGCCGACGACCGGTCGGGCGATACGCTGGTGAACCGGATCGAGGCGGCCGGGCACATCCTCGCCGACCGCGACATCGTCAAGGACGACCGCGGCACCATTGCCGACAAGCTGCGCGCCTGGGCGCTCGACCCGGAGATCGACGTGGTGATCTCGACCGGAGGAACGGGTCTGACCGGCCGGGACGTGAGCGTCGAGGCGCATCGCGATGTCTACGAGAAGGAAATCGACGCCTTCTCCACCCTGTTCACGATGATCAGCTACCAGAAGATCGGCACCAGCGCGGTGCAGAGCCGGGCGACGGCGGGCGTGGCAGGCGGCACCTACCTCTTCGCCCTGCCCGGCTCGCCCGGCGCCTGCAAGGACGCGTGGGACGAGATCCTCGCCCCGCAGCTCGATTACCGCCACCCGCCGTGCAATTTCGTCGAGATCTTTCCGCGCCTCGAGGAACACAAGCGACGGAAATGAGGCGTTGCCGCGTATGACCTCTGCCAGCACGCCCCACGGCCCCGCCACCCAGGGAGTTAGTCCGCCATGCGATTCCTGCGCCGCAGTCTGACCGGATTGTTCCTCGCCGCCGTCAGCGTGGCGCTGCTGGCCTGGGCCGGGCAGTCGCTGCGCGCCGCCTTCGAGCGCCGCCTTGCCGATGCGGCGCCGATGCCGCCGGCGCGCGAGCGCGTCTATGCGGTGAACGTGGTCACCCTGACGCTCGAGAAGATCGCGCCGACGCTCGAAACCTTCGGCGAGGTGCGGGCACGCCGAGCCCTCGAGGTGCGCACCCCGATCGGCGGGACGGTCGTCGAACTCGGCAAGGGCTTCGAGGAGGGCGGCACGGTCACCGAAGGGCAGCTTCTGCTGCGGGTCGATCCGACCGACCTGCAGGACGCCCTCGCCCTCGCCCGGACCGATCTCGATGCCGCCAAGGCCGACCTCGCCGATGCCGAGGCCGCCGTCGAGATTGCCCGCGACGATCTGGCCAGCGCCGAAGACCAGGCACGGCTTAGAGAGCAGGCCCTCGAACGCCAGCGCGACCTTGCTGCGCGCGGGGCAGCCACCGAAGCCGCCGTCGAGAATGCCGCCTTCGCCG
>RFKM01000305.1 GCA_003694465.1 Alphaproteobacteria bacterium | reverse complement strand
CCTTCCAGGCGATCGAGCATGGCGAGATCACGCTTGATACGCTGGTGACGGTCTCGAAGAACGCCGCCAGCGAGCCGCCCTCGAAGCTCGGCCTCAGGCCGGGGCAGAAGATCGCCCTGCGCTACCTGATCCGGGCGGCGGCGGTGAAATCGGCCAATGACGCGGCAACGGCCATTGGCGAGGCGATTTCCGGCTCGGAATCGGCCTTTGCGGCGCGGATGAACCGGATGGCGAAGGCGCTTGGCATGAAGCGAAGCCATTTTCTCAATGCCAACGGGCTGACGCAGGCCGGCCACATGTCGACGGCGCGCGACATGACCATCCTCGGCCGGCACCTGTTCTTCGACTATCCGCAGTATTACAACCTGTTCTCCCGGCGCACCGCCGATGTCGGCGGGCGCTCGGTGCCGAATACCAACCGCCGGTTCCTGAACTCCTACAAGGGCGCCGACGGCATCAAGACCGGCTATACAAGCGCCGCCGGCTTCAACCTCGTGGCCTCGGCCCAGCGCGGGCAGAAACGGATCATCGCGACGATCTTCGGCGGCCGCTCGACCGCGGCGCGCAACAAGCGCATGGCCGAACTGCTCGACCTCGGATTTCGCAGCGTGCCCGAGCGGGTGGCGATTCGCCGCCCGGCAAAACCGCCCTACGAGGGCCCGGACGGCAGTGGCCGGATCGTTCGGCTCGTCGGGGCGCCGCTGCGCTCGATCCGGCCCGAGCCGCGCCCCGACGTGCCCCCCCGCGACGAGGTGATCGCGATTGCCGAATCGGTCGACTCGGTTGTCGAGGATCTGGTTTCGGAACCGGCGCCGAGGCCCGCCGCCGAAGATGTCGCCGCAGGGCCCGACCCGGTGCCGTCTGACGGCACGCCCGGCAACGCGCCGCTCGCCACCCCGGTGCCGCCGCCCCGGCCGGCCAAGATCATCCTGACCTCGGCCGGCGACACGCCCGAGGCCGTGCCCGACCCGGTCGAGGTGGTCACGCGGCTTTCGACCGCGGGCGGGCGCGACTGGGCCATCAACATCGGCACCTATGCGAGCAATTACGAGGCCGAGCGCGTTCTTCTGAAGACGGCGCTGGCCGAAATGGCAACGCTCAGCGAGGCGCTGCGCAAGGTGGCGCGGGGGCGCACGGGGTTCGAGGCGAATTTCGTCGGGCTGACGGAAGAGGGGGCGCGCCTTGCCTGCCGCCGCCTTGCCGCCCGCGATACCGCCTGCACGGTGATCGGTCCGGGCTGAGAGCCGCCGCCCGAGCCGAAGAAAAAAGCCGGAGCAAGAGCTCCGGCCAGTCTTCAGGGAGAACGATCGCTTTCGCTCAGTGCGCCATCAGCAAGGGCACCTTGGCGAGTTCGAGCATGTTGCGGGTGGCCCCGCCGAGGATCGATTCGCGGAAGCGCGAATGGCTGTAGGCGCCCATGACGATGAGCTGCGCGCCGATGTCGCCGGCATGGCGCAGCAGCACGTCGCTGATCCGGGGCATGGTCTTGGACAGGACCGAAACCTCGGGCCGCACCCCGTGGCGCGAAAGCATCTGGCTGAGCGCCCCGCCCGGGTCGGAGCGCTCGGGGCCGTGGGTGGGCGGATCGACGATGGCGATGTTGACGTTGCGGGCCTGCCGCAGGAACGGCATCGCCGCCCGGATGGCCCGAAGGGCCTCGGGGCTTTCGTTCCAGCCGACCATCACCGTTTCGATTTCGGCGGGGAAGGACGTTTCGTCGGGTTGAACGAGCACCGGCACGTCGCCGTCGAACAGGGCGGCTTCGGCAATCGCCTCGACATCGTAGCCGCGCCCCGGGCCATAGGGCCGTGGCAGCACCACGAGGTCGGAAAACCGGGTGCGGTGGGCGATCAGGCCGGGAAGGGCGATCATCTGCGTCGAGACGGCGATCGCCGACCAGGGGAAGGCCACGCCCTGCAGCATTCTGTGTGCCACCTTCTCGAGCTGGATCGAATCTTCGCGTGCCTGCGCAAGGTTGTCCTGCAGGACCATCGCGTTCGCCCCGGCGTAATAGAAGCCGGGCTGGGTGCGGTCGATGCCGAGGCAGATCACGTCGAGATGCGCCTCGTAACGCTGGGCGAGGGCGATCGCCGTTTCCATCGAGGCATCGTTGATTTCCGGGTCGGTCAGAACCGTGGTGATCGTGCGCAGTTCCATTCGGGATTTCCCATTCTCGCGCCAGTTTCCCGCACAAGGTGCACCGGTGGCGCGGGCCTTGCATTGACATGGGTCAAGGCCGTTTCAGGATTGTCGGAGGGTCAAGGGGGTGCGGCGACAAGGCGCGCCCCCGGGGGCGCCAATTGACTTGGATCAAAGCGGGCACCGCGTTTACCCTCCAAACCCGCAAATGTCGACGATTGCGCCGAAGGGGAGAGGTGTATCTGCCGTTTCGGGGCGACAAGAGAAAGACGAAGGGACGTGAAATGTGGGATTACCTGAAACTGGTACTGTTGGGGCTGGTCGCAGTCCTGATGATGTACCTCGCAAGCGAGGCCCGCGACCTGGCCTATCTGGTCGCGGCGCTGATCGGGCTCCTCAGTGCGGCGATTGCGTTTGTCGTGACGCTGCGCGGGCTCGGAGATGAAAAGGCCCCGAAAACCGGCTACCTCGATGACCCGATCCGCATCGGTGTCATTCTGACGGCCTTCTGGGGCGTTGTCGGCTTCCTCGTGGGGGTGACGATCGCCTTTCAGCTGGCCTTCCCGGAACTGAATTTCGCCTGGGCGCACGGCTATTTCAACTTCGGGCGTCTGCGTCCGCTGCACACCTCGGCGGTGATCTTCGCCTTCGGCGGCACGGGCCTTTTGACCACCTCGTTCTACATCGTGCAGCGCACCACCGGCGCGCGGCTGTGGAGCGATTCGCTGGCCTGGTTCGTGTTCTGGGGCTACCAGGTCGTGATCCTGCTGGCGGCGACGGGCTATATTCTGGGCGCGACCCAGGGCAAGGAATATGCCGAATTCGAATGGTACACCGACTGGTGGCTCACCATCGTCTGGGTCGGCTACCTGCTGCTCTACATGGGCACGCTGATGAAGCGGAAAGAGCCGCACATCTACGTGGCCAACTGGTTCTTCCTGTCGTTCATCGTCACCATCGCCATGCTGCACGTCGTCAACAACCTCGCCATTCCGGTGTCGCTGTTCGGCTCGAAGTCGGTGCAGCTCTTCGCCGGCGTGCAGGACGCCATGACCCAGTGGTGGTATGGCCACAACGCGGTGGGCTTCTTCCTGACCGCGGGGTTCCTCGGCATGATGTACTACTTCGTGCCGAAACAGGCCGAGCGGCCGGTGTTCAGCTACAAGCTGTCGATCATCCACTTCTGGGCGCTGATCTTCCTGTACATCTGGGCCGGTCCGCACCACCTGCACTACACCGCCCTGCCTGACTGGGCCTCGACCCTTGGCATGGTGTTCTCGGTGATGCTGTGGATGCCCTCCTGGGGCGGCATGATCAACGGCCTGATGACGCTTTCGGGCGCCTGGGACAAGCTGCGCACCGACCCGATCATCCGCATGATGGTCATCTCGGTCGGCTTCTACGGCATGTCCACCTTCGAAGGCCCGATGATGTCGATCAAGGCGGTGAACTCGCTGTCGCACTACACCGACTGGACGATCGGCCACGTGCACTCCGGCGCCCTCGGCTGGAACGGCATGATCACCTTCGGCGCGCTTTACTACCTGTTCCCGCGTCTGTGGAACAAGGAGGGGGTCTACTCCCTGCGCCTCGTGTCGTGGCACTTCTGGCTCGCCACCATCGGCATCGTGCTCTACGCGGCCTCGATGTGGGTGACCGGGATCATGGAAGGCCTGATGTGGCGCGAAGTCGACGCGCACGGCTTCCTCGTGAACTCGTTCGCCGACACCGTGGCGGCCAAGCACCCGATGTACATCGTGCGCGGCCTGGGTGGCGTGCTCTACCTCACCGGTGCGCTGATCATGTCTTACAACCTCTGGATGACCGTCAAGCGGGCGCCCCTGGCGCAGAAAACCGCTGCTGCGGCGCCGGCTGAATAAGGAGGGCCGGACTGATGGCACTTTTGGACAAACACGTCATCCTCGAGAAGAACGCGACCCTGCTGCTCATCTTCTCGTTCCTGGTGGTGACGGTCGGCGGGATCGTCGAGATCGCCCCGCTGTTCTACCTCGAGAACACCATCGAGAAGGTCGAGGGGGTGCGCCCCTACACGCCTCTCGAGCTCGCGGGCCGGAACATCTACATCCGCGAGGGCTGCTATGTCTGCCACTCGCAGATGATCCGGCCGATGCGCGACGAGGTCGAGCGCTATGGCCACTACTCGCTGGCGGCGGAGTCGATGTATGACCATCCGTTCCAGTGGGGTTCGAAGCGGACGGGGCCCGACCTTGCCCGCGTCGGTGGCCGCTATTCCGACGAGTGGCATGTCGACCACCTGACCAACCCGCAGTCGGTGGTGCCGGAATCGGTGATGCCGAAATACGGCTTCCTGCTTGACAACGTGATCACGCCGGAAAGCACCTACATCCGCGACATGGTGGCCACCAACCGCTTTGTCGGCGTGCCCTACACCGACGAGCAGATGGCGGCGATCGAGGCCGACTTCTGGTCACAGGCCGATCCGGACGGCAACGTCTATGAAGACTCCGACCCGGACGCCCTCGTCGAGCGGTATCCGGGGGCGCAGACGCGCAACTTCGACGGTCGCCCGGAAGTGACCGAGATGGATGCGCTGATCGCCTATCTGCAGGTGCTCGGGACGATGGTCGACTTCTCGACCTTCGAGCCCGTGGCGAGCCGGTAAGGAGAGGATGATGCACGGTCAGGACACCTATTCCATCTTCCGCGAATTCGCGGACAGCTGGATGCTCCTCGCCATGTTCACCTTCTTCGTGCTGACGGTTGTCTGGGTGTTCCGCCCAGGCAGCCGGAAGACCTACGAAGACACGGCGAGCATCCCTTTCCGCCACGAAAACCAACCTGCCGGTGACCGGGACGTTCCCGGCGCTCAATGAAGGAGGACCGGCTTTGAGCAAGAAAGCAAAGAATCAGGTCGGCACCACGGGCCACGTGTGGGATGGCGACCTTGAAGAACTGAACAACCCGCTTCCGCGCTGGTGGCTGTGGATCTTCTATGCCACCATCGTCTTTGCGATCGGTTACACGATCCTTTATCCGGCCTGGCCGCTGCCCGGCGGTGAAACGCCCGGCCTGTTGCACAAGTCGACCCGGGCCGACGTGGCCGCCGAAATCGCCCGCTTCAAGGCGATGAACGCCGAGATCGAGGCCAAGCTGGCTTCAGCCGATCTGACGACGATCAAGGACGACCCGGAGCTTTACAGCTATGCGTTGCAGTCGGGGGCGGCGACCTTCGCCACCTATTGCTCGCAGTGCCACGGCTCGGGCGCGGCCGGTGCGAAGGGCTATCCGAACCTGCTCGACAACGACTGGCTCTGGGGCGGCACCATCGAAGATGTCGCCTACACGATCCGGCACGGCGTTCGGAACAACGACGACGAAGATGCGCGCTATTCGCAGATGCCGGCCTTCGGCAAGGACGAGATCCTCAGCGAGGAGGAAATCGACCAGGTCGTCAACTACGTGCGCTCGCTGTCGGGGCTGCCCGATGTCGATCCGGCGCTCGCCGAGGCCGGCGCCACGGTGTTTGCCGACAACTGCGCGGCCTGCCATGGCGAAGACGGCAAGGGCGATCGTGCCCAGGGCGCGCCGAACCTGACCGACGCGATCTGGCTCTACGGCTCGGATTTCGACACGATCAAGCACAATGTCGAAAACGGGCCGTTCGGCGTGATGCCGGCCTGGGGGATGAACCCCAACTTCGACGACGCCAGGATCAACGCCGTCGCCGCCTATGTGCACAGCCTGGGCGGTGGCGAATAAGGCCACCGGCCACACCGAACCCCCGGGGTTTCACCGCCCCGGGGAAGGCACCGACCCCTGATCCTGTTCGCGCGTTTCTCCGGGGTCGGTGCCACCATCGTGAAGGGCCGGGCTTTTTTGCCCGGCCCTTTCGTTCGAGCCGGTCGGGCAAGACGGCGGCAAGATGCCGCAGAGCCGCGGCAGCACGCCCCGCCGGGCCGCGGTGCTGTCCGAAATACTAATGCACAACAAAGATTTAACTTTTCGGCGCGATCCATTCTGCACCGGATCTGCTCCACCGCGGGCCATTCACCGCAGTGCCGCGGCGGGCGGGGCGGTTGATCCATGTCAAGGTTGAGCGTAACGCCTGTGCCTAGAAGTTTCGCAACGCGAACAGGAGTGAATCGAGCCATGCCCACCGATATGCCCGAGACGCCAGAGAAGCTTTATGCTCCGCGCGAGCCGGTTTTCCCGAAACGGGTGCATGGCTTCTTCCGGACCCTGAAGTGGTGGCTCATGAGCATCATGCTCGCGATCTACTACATCACCCCCTGGATCCGCTGGGACCGGGGGCCGAACCTCCCTGACCAGGCCGTTCTGGTCGACCTGGCCGGGCGCCGCTTCTTCTTCTTCTGGATCGAGATCTGGCCGTACGAATTCTATTTCGTCGCCGGTCTGCTGATCATGGCGGGGCTCGGTCTTTTCCTGTTCACCTCGGCGCTGGGGCGCGTGTGGTGCGGCTATGCCTGCCCGCAGACGATCTGGACCGACCTCTTCATCCACGTCGAGCGCTGGGTCGAGGGCGATCGCAACGCCCGGCTGCGGCTGTGGAAGCAGAAGATGAACTTCGAGAAGTTCCGCAAGCGGACGACCAAGTTTGCCCTCTGGCTGCTGATCGCCATGGCCACCGGCGGCGCCTGGGTCTTCTACTTTGCCGATGCCCCGACGCTGGCGGCCGAGCTGGTGACGCTCAAGGCGCCCTACGTTGCCTATGCGACGATCGGCGTGCTGACCTTCACGACCTTCTTCTTCGGCGGCTTCGCGCGCGAGCAGGTCTGCATCTACGGCTGCCCCTGGCCGCGCATCCAGGCGGCGATGATGGACGAGGACACCATCACCATCGGCTACCGCTCTTGGCGCGGCGAGCCGCGGGGCAAGGGCCGCAACCGCGAGGGGCTGGGCGACTGCATCGACTGCAACGCCTGCGTCAACGTCTGCCCGATGGGGATCGACATCCGCGACGGCCAGCAGCTGGCCTGCATCACCTGCGGGCTGTGCATCGACGCCTGCGACGAGATGATGGACAAGGTCGGCAAGCCGCGCGGCCTGATCTCCTACATGGCGCTCAAGGACGAGGCGAACGAGCGCGCCGGCAACCCGGTCACGCACATCTACCGGCACATCTTCCGCCCGCGCACCATGCTCTATTTCGCGCTCTGGAGTGCCGTCGGCATCGGGCTGTTGGTGGCGCTATTCATTCGGCCCGACTTCCAGATCACCCTGCGCCCCGAGCGCAACCCGATCTACGTGACCCTGGCCGACGGTTCGGTGCGCAACACCTACGAGCTGGGCATCCGCAACAAGCACGGCGAAGACCGGCCCTATTACATCAGCCTCGGCGCCGGCGAGCATGAGAGCCTGACGGTTTCGGTGCAGGACAGCGACAGCCCGATGGTCGTCGCGCCGGCCGATACCGAGGCGAAGGCGCGCCTTTACATCACCGCGCCGCCCGACTCGCCCGAGGCCCACGCCGACCGCACCGAGATCCGCATCTGGGTCGTCGATGGCGTGAATGGCGACCACGTCTACCGCGAGACGGTTTTCAACGGGATGGGGCGTTAGGACAATGGCGCAGGAACCGCGAGCAACCGGCAGGCCGATCACCGGATGGACGGTGCTGGCCATCTTCGTCGGCGCTTTCTCGGTGATCATCGGGGTGAACATCTTCATGGCGTGGTCGGCCATCGGCACCTTCCCCGGGCTCGAGGTGGAAAACTCCTATGTCGCCTCGCAGACATTCGACAAGGAGCGCGCGGCGCAGGAGGCGCTGGGCTGGACGGTCGCGCCGGCCTTCATCGGCAACGACAAGGTGGTGCTCGAGGTGCACGACCGCGACGGCGTGCCGGTGCGCCTGACCGAGATCACCGCGATGCTCGGGCGGACCACCGAGCGCAACCAGGATCAGCAGCTGACCTTCGAGGAGGTCCGGCCCGGGCGCTATGTGGCGGCGATCGAGCCGGTGGATTTCGGCAAATGGGAGTTGCGCTACGTTCTCAAGGATGAGCGCGACGTGCCCTTCCGTCAGCGCGTGCAGCTGGTCATCGAGGAGCAATAGCCATGGCCGCGCCGGTTTCCGCCTGCCCGGCCTGCGATGCCGCGCATATCGCGGAAGAAACCGCCGGCAAGGGCTACCGCGGCAACGGGCAGGAGGCCCGGCAGATCATCCTGAGCCTGCCGACGGCGCATTGCGCGGCCTGTATCGTCGGGGTCGAGCACAGCCTTGCCGACCAGCCCGGCGTGCGTTCGGCCCGCGTCAACCTGACGCTGAAGCGGGTGACCATCGAGGCCGACCCGGAGACCGACCCGCAGGCGCTGGCCGACTTCCTGACCTCGATCGGCTACGAGGCCTACGAGCTCGATGCCGGCGCCCTCAAGACCACCGCCACCGACAAAAGCGCGCGCGACATTCTCATGCGCCTCGGCGTGGCCGGCTTCGGCATGATGAACGTGATGCTGCTCTCGGTGGCCGTCTGGTCGGGGGCGGCGGGGGCCACGCGCGATCTGTTCCACTGGGTTTCGGCGGCGATCACCCTGCCGGTGATCCTGTTCTCGGCCCAGCCCTTCTTCCGCAACGCCTGGAGCGCGCTTCGGGTGCGGCGGCTGAACATGGACGTGCCGATTTCGCTGGCGATCGTGCTGGCGGCGGGGATGTCGCTCTATGAGACGATGGAAGGCGGCGCCCATGCCTATTTCGACGCCGCGCTCTCGCTCACCTTCTTCCTGCTGGCCGGGCGCTATCTCGATTACCGCACCCGCGCCGTGGCGCGCTCGGCGGCCGAGGAACTGGCGGCGCTCGAGGTCACCCGCGTGCAGCGGATCGGGCCCGACGGCGCGGTCGAGACGGTGCCGGTGGCCGAGATCGGGCCGGGCGATCTGGTGCGGGTCGTGCCGGGGGCGCGGGTGCCGGTCGATGGCATGGTCGAAGAGGGCGAGAGCGAGATCGACCGTTCGCTTCTTACCGGCGAGAGTCTGCCGGTCTTTGCCGGGCCGGGCGACATGCTCAATGCCGGCGAGGTCAACCTCACTGGCCCGCTGACGCTGCGGGTTGCCGCGGCGGGGCAGGACAGCACGCTGCACCGGATGGCCGAGCTCGTGGCGCTGGCCGAAACCGCGCGCAACAAATACACCTCGCTTGCCGACCGGGCGGCGCAGATCTATGCCTG
>RFKM01000304.1 GCA_003694465.1 Alphaproteobacteria bacterium | reverse complement strand
CGAGGACACCGACGAGAGCACGGCGATGCCGAGGCCGACGATGGCGGCGGTCAGGACGACCCAGTCGACGGTCACGGCGCCGGATTCGTCGTTGCGGAAGTTCTTCACAAGCTTGAACAGTTTCATCTCTATCTCTCCGATAGGTCTTTGCTTGGTTGCGGTGCTACCCAGCAGAACCTCGAAACGCCTGTGAACCGATCCGGTGCCCTGCTTGGCATGAAGCAAATACACCCCCGGATTGGGGCAACAGTTTGGCCGAGTTCGTACAATTTCTTGGGCACGGCGTCTGGGCGGAAAAATTCGCACAAGGCACGGAAAACAAACGATAAAAAAGTTGAAAAAATTTTCCTGAAAGGCTTGGCGGCCGCGTGGATGGGGCCGAATCGACGATTTTCTGGAGCTTTCCGCCCGAATTTGCGACACTCGCGCAAGAGGAACGGGCAGCGAGGCGACAGATGATCCGGGGCAGGGCGACTCTCCTGGCAATGCTGGCCATTCTCGCCCCGCCGCCGGCCACGGGCGAGGGGGCCTTGCCCGGCGCGGGGGGCTTTACCTTCAAGCGCGTGCCGGCGCCACCACCGGGGCAGGGGCCGCGCATCGACGTCCAGATCGACCCCGACGATTATGCCGCCTGGATGGCCGGCAAGGGCGACGCGGCCGAGGCGGGTGCCGTGGCCGATGCGCCCGGGGATTCCGCGCCGGGCGCGGGGCCGGACGAGGCCGGGCAGGACGACCCCTGGGCCTGGTTCTGGGACGAGGTTTCGCCCGAGGCCGAGAAAGGCGGGCCGGCCAACCTGCAGCGGGCGCTCGCCGCCCTCGCGCAGCACGGGGCGCCGGCGCCGCGGCTTGCCGCCCTGCAGGCGATTGCCGCACGCCACGGCCGCGCGATTCTGGCCGCAACCGTCGGCACCCGGGTTTCGCCGGCGCTGGTTCTGGCGCTGATCGCCGTCGAAAGCAGCGGCCGCGCCGGGGCCGAAAGCCCGAAGGGGGCGCAGGGGCTGATGCAGCTCGTTCCGGCCACGGCGGCGCGTTTCGGTGTGGCCGACGCGACGGATGCCGCCCAGAACATCGCCGGGGGCGTGGCCTACCTTTCGTGGCTGCTCGAGCAGTTCGGCGGCGACGTGATCCTTGCGCTTGCCGGCTACAATGCCGGCGAGAACGCGGTGAAGGCGGCCGGCGGGGTGCCCGGTTTTCCCGAAACCCGCGCCTATGTGCCGAAGGTGCTGAGCGCCTGGCGGGTGGCGCGCGGGCTGTGCCGGACGCCGCCGGAGCTGATCACCGATGGCTGCGTCTTCGCGGTGCGCGCCGAGGGAGAGGGCGCAGGCGGGCAGGGCGCAGGCGGGCAGGGCTGAGGCGCCCCGCCGCCCAAACGCAATGCCGCCCGGCCCTTCAGATCGAGAGCTTCTTGAAGATCGGTTCGGGCACCAGCCGGATGATCGTCATGATCGCCCGCCAGAACCCGGGCGTGTAGATCACGTTGCGCCGCTTCTCGACGGCGCGCAGGATGTCGGCGGCCACCTTCTCGGGCGAGGCGACGAGGAACATTCCCTCGACGCCCCATGTCATCGCCGTGTCGGTAAACCCGGGCTTGACCGTCACCACATGCGCCCCCGCCCGCGTCAGCCGGTTGCGCAGCCCGGCGAGGAAGGTCGTGAACCCGGCCTTCGCCGCGCCGTAACCGTAGTTCGACAGCCGCCCCCGGTCGCCGGCCACGGAAGAGACGCCCACCACCGTTCCGGCACCGCGCGCCTCGATCAGCGGCGCGATCTCGAGCAGAAAGCGGGCCGGGCCGGCGAAATTGTCGGCAATCACCGTCTCGATCAGCTCCGGGCGCGACTCGATCTCGGCCTGTGTCGGCATCGAACCGACGAAACAGGCCACCGAGACCGGGCCCGGGGCAAGCCCGGCGGCCTCGATGATCGGGCCGAAGCTGCGCGGCTCGCGGATGTCGAGACGCATCGCCTTCGCCTCGGCGGCGCCGCGCGCGGCAAGATCGCCCGCCAGCGCCCTGAGTTCGTCCATGTCGCGCCCGGCGACGATCAGCGCCTGACCGCGCTCGGAAAGGGCGCGGGCAAAGGCGCGGGCGATCGACGAGGTGGCGCCGAGAATGATCCATGTTTCACGCATCAAGTGTCCCTCAATTCCAGCCGGCGCGCGAGATCGTTCACCAGCGCACCTTTAGGATCGGCCTTTGCCGCCTCGGCGGCCCATGCCCGCCACTCGGGATACATCGCCTTGATCATCTCGGGGCCCGCCAGCGCATCCTTGGCCAGATAGAGCCGCCCGCCGGCCTCCTGCGTCATCGCCTCGAGATCGGCGATCAGCCGTTCGGCGGCGGCGCGGGCGGGAAAGTCGATCGCCAGCGTGTAGCCCTCCATGGGAAAGCTCATCATCCCGGCGCGCCCCGGCCCCATCCGCTTGAGCACCGCCAGCGGCGAGGCAAGGCCCGAGCCGGCGATCCGCCCGACCATCTCGCGCAACACGCCGGCCTCGTCCACCGGCACGACACACTGGAACTGGTGAAAGCCGCGCTTGCCGTAGAGACGGTTCCAGTCGTGCAGCTTGTCGAGCGGGAAGACATGCCGCGCAATCGGCATGACATGCACCGCCCCGCCGGCTGGCACCTTGCGCCAGTAGGCGGCGTTGAAGGCCCGGACCGTCGGCGCGGAGAGGGCGAAGGCGGGCAGGTCGAAGGGCACCCGCAGCGGCGGCAGGGCGCGCCCGGTGGTCGGGGCATCGACGAGCTCGGCCTCTTCGAGAATGCCGCGCCCGAGCCCGGCGCCCCGCGCGGTTCCGTCTATCCAGCCGACGTTGTAGCGGTATTGCGAGCCGTCCAGCAGGGCGAGGAACTCGTCGAAGGTCTCGACCCGGGTTTCCTTCACTCGCATCGCCGTGCCGGGGGTGGAAATCATCTGCAGCCGGGCCGAGACGATCACCCCGGTCTGCCCCAGCCCGCCCATGGTGGCGCGAAACAGCGTCTTGTTGCGGGCGGGGGTGGCGGTCACGCGCCGCCCGCCGGGCTGAAGCAGGGTGACCGAAAGCACATGCTGGCCGAAACTGCCCAGAACGTGGTGGTTCTTTCCGTGGATGTCGTGGGCGATGGCGCCGCCGACGGTCGGAAAGCCGGTGCCCGGCATCACCGCCGGGATCCAGCCGCGCGGGGCGAAGAGGCGCAGCAGATCGCCGATCCGCACCCCGGCCTCGACCTCGACGATGCCGGTTTCGGGATCGAAGGCGAGGATCTTGTCCATCCGGCTCATGTCGATCGCCCGCCCGCCGTCGTTGAGGGGGCAGTCATTGTAAGAGCGGCGCATTCCGAAGGCGGGCGCGGGCGCCTCTTCCATCAGCCGGGCGAGGCTGGCGCGCCGCTCCGGGCGGGCCACCGGCCCCGAGGCGCGCCGGACCCGCCCCCAGCCGCTGTATTCAGTGT
>RFKM01000303.1 GCA_003694465.1 Alphaproteobacteria bacterium | reverse complement strand
TCCTGCAGCTGCTTCATGCCGAGGCTGATGCGGTGGGTTTCCTTGTTGATCTTGATGACCTGAACCTTGATCGTCTCGCCGATCGAGACGATCTCCGACGGGTGGTTGACGCGGCGCCAGGCCATGTCGGTGACGTGCAGCAGGCCGTCAACGCCACCCAGATCGACGAAGGCGCCGTATTCGGTGATGTTCTTGACCACGCCCTCGACGGTCTGACCCTCGGTGAGGTTCGCGATCACCTCGGCGCGCTGCTCGGCGCGGCTTTCCTCGAGAATGGCGCGGCGCGAGACGACGATGTTGCCGCGGCGACGGTCCATCTTCAGGATCTGGAAGGGCTGCTTCAGACCCATCAGCGGGCCGGCGTCGCGCACCGGGCGCACATCGACCTGGCTGCCGGGAAGGAAGGCCACGGCGCCGCCAAGATCGACGGTGAAGCCGCCCTTGACGCGGCCGAAGATCGCGCCCTCGACGCGCTCCTCGTTGGCATAGGCCTTCTCGAGCCGGTCCCAGGCGGCTTCGCGGCGGGCCATCTCGCGCGAGATGACGGCTTCGCCACGGGCGTTCTCGGCGGCGCGCAGGTAGACTTCCACCTCGTCACCGACCTGAACCTTGGGCGCCTCGCCCGGCTCGGCAAATTCCTTGAGATCGACGCGGCCTTCCATCTTGTAGCCGACGTCGATGATGGCCTGACCGGCCTCGATGGCAATGACCTTGCCCTTGACGACAGACCCTTCCTGGGGCGTGTCCATTTCGAAGCTTTCGTTGAGGAGGGCTTCGAATTCCTCCATCGTCGCTTTAGCGCACATGCGGTCTCGGTTTCCTTTTCATGTCATTTCGGGCCAGGCGGTTGTCTCCGCCGGTCTTTCGGTGTGTTGCGGGCGCGGTCATTTCCACAAAACAAAGAGGGCCGGACACCCGACCCTGCTCGCTCTTCGTCCTGCGGCCTTGTAACCTTGCCTTGGCGCGGGGCCTTACAGGCTTTTTGCCTGTCTTGCAAGGGCCGACGCGCGCATCGGCCTCCGCGAGCGCCCGGATGCGCCCCGGCACCGGCCACCGGGCTACGACGCCGCGCCCCGTTCGGGCCGCCGCGCCTCGATCACCGCCACCGCCTCGGCCACCGCCTCGTCGATGCTCATGTCGGAGGTGTCGATGACCACCGCATCGTCGGCCGGGCGCAGGGGGGCGGTGGCGCGAGAGCTGTCGCGCGCGTCGCGGGCGATGACCTCGGCCAGAACCTCCTCGCGGCTGGCCTCGTGCCCCGCCGCGACCAGCTCGCGGTAGCGCCGCTCGGCGCGCACCTCGGGGCTGGCGGTGACAAAGAGCTTCACGTCGGCATCCGGGCAGATCACGGTTCCGATGTCGCGCCCGTCCAGCACCGCGCCGCCGGGGCGGGCGGCAAAGGCGCGCTGGAAATCGACGAGCGCCGCCCGCACCTCGGGGTCGGTCGCCACCCGGCTGGCGGCCTGCCCGACCTCGGGCGAGCGCAACCCCTCTGCCGTCAGGTCTTCCGGGCGCAGCCCGCGGGCGGCGGCCACCGGATCGGCGCCGTCGAGCACCTTGCGCCCGACCGCGCGGTAGAGCAGCCCGGTATCGAGATGGGCAAAGCCGAAATGCTCGGCCACGGCCCGTGAAAGCGTGCCCTTGCCCGCCGCCGCCGGCCCGTCGATTGCCACGGTAAATGCCATGAGTCTTCCGGCTCCCTTTTCCGAATCATTGCCACGCCCGGCGCCCCGGCCAACCCTGGCAAGGAACACCCGCATGACCGCCGCGAAAATCACCGCTGCGACCGAAACGCGCAAGGCCTGCGCCTTCAGAACCGTGAAGCGGCTGGCCGCCTCGGCCATGGCATCACTCGCCACGCCGCGCCGCAGCAGCGCCGCCACCTGCGCATTCTCCAGCATGTCGAAGGTGAAATAGACCATCGGCAGCAGCGTCAGACCGACGACGACAGGCCAGGGCCAGCGCGCCGCAACCCGGTATCCGGTGGCGGCAAGAAAGGCGGTCAGCGCCACGGGCAGGATCGTGTCGAGAACCCGCTGCGGGCCGAGATAGACCGCCCGCGCCTCCGGCGTGATCCGCTCGAGAAAGGCCTGCACGTAATCCGGCGGATAGCCGTTCATCCACAGGTCGAAAATCTCCAGCCCGCCGGTGCCGGCGTGGATCAGCGGCATCGTCCAGAACCGCATCGCCATCAGGGCGCCCAGCGCGATCAGGCCGAAGACGGCCGGAAGCGCCGCGCCCCGCCTCACCGGTTTGCCCGCTCCAGTCGCGCCCCGAGGCCCGCCATCAGCGCCTCGAACCCCGGGAAACTCGTGGCGATCGGGCTGGCATCATCGACGCTGACGGCCCGCTCGGCCGCCATGCCCAGAACGAGAAAGCTCATGGCAATGCGATGGTCGAGCCGCGCCCGGGCCGTGCCGCCGCCGGGAACACCCCCCGGCCCCATGCCATGAACGACCATGAAGTCGGGCCCTTCCTCGATCCGCACGCCATTGGCCTCGAGACCCCGCGCCATGGCGTCGATCCGGTCGCTCTCCTTGACG
>RFKM01000302.1 GCA_003694465.1 Alphaproteobacteria bacterium | reverse complement strand
GTTCCCGGGGTGATTCCCACCCATTCGTCGGCCACGGCGTTGTAGCCCGAGCGAATCGGGTTGATGCCCATGACCTTGCCACCATGGGCCTTGAGGCGGCCGATTCCCATCTTGATCGGGTTGGAATCGTGGTCTTCCGCCACGCCGAAGAGCACGAACAGTTTGGTGCGGTCCCAGTCGGGCTGGCCGAATTCCCAGAAGGCGCCGCCCATGGTGTAGATGCCACCGGCGGCCATGTTTACCGAGCAGAAGCCGCCGTGGGCGGCGTAGTTCTGGGTGCCATAGGCCTGCGCCCAGAAGCCGGTGAAGCTCTGGCTCTGGTCACGGCCGGTGAAGAAGGCCAGTTTCGACGGGTCTTGCTCGCGGATCGGCTTCAGCCAACCCATTGCGATTTCAAGGGCTTCGTCCCAGGAGATTTCCTGAAATTCCCCCGAACCGCGCGGCCCGACACGCTTGAGCGGCGCACGCAGGCGCGACGGGGCCAGGTGGTTCATGATCCCCGATGAGCCCTTGCCGCAGAGAACACCCTTGTTCACCGGATGGTCGCGGTTGCCCTCGATATAGACCACCTGCCCCGCCTTCATGTGAACGTTGATCCCGCAGCGGCAGGCGCACATGTAGCAGGTCGTCTTCCGAATCTCGTCCGACACCGGCGGAGATGTTTCGATCTCGATGTTCTCTGGTCTGGTCATCCCTGCATATCTCTACATCTGGATATTTGAATAGTTTTCGCACAGGAAAATTGCGCGTGGCAATCGTTTTCTGTTGCGATGTTACGCAAGGAAGGCAAGAGCCTTCAGATCTTCGGGGTCGGGAACATAGATTCCCTGCAGCGTTTCGATCACCTTGCGGGCCTCATCCGACTCGAGGGAGTAATAGACCGACTGCGCCTCGCGCCGGGCGGAAACCAGCTTTTCGCCGCGCATGATCGACAGCTGCTGCGAGACCGTCGATTGCGCGAGCCCCGTGGCAACCTGAAGCTGGTGCACCGAGAGCTCGCCATCGGACAGGTAACACAGAATCAGCAGGCGCTTCGGGTTCGACAGCACGCGCAGGAGTTCGCTCGCCGCCTCGGCGATTTCCGCACGGCTTTGCGGATTCCAGTTCGGGTCCATGTGCGCTCCTCCCCTCGGGCGCGCCCGCCCCTCCCCATGGGCCGTTCACGCAGAGTCTACTTGACTGACCCCCACTTTATATTCAACAATCTCTATACACAAATAATACTGCATGGGAGGGCCTGCCGTGCTTGACGCTGGCGACAACACCAAGAAAATGACGATTATCGTCACGAAGGGCACGCTCGACTGGGCTTACCCGCCGTTCATCCTCGGCACCACCGCCGCGGCGATGGACGTCGAAGTGACGATGTTTTTCACCTTCTACGGACTGTCTCTTCTCAAGAAAGACCTTGACCTGAAGGTTTCCACCCTCGGCAACCCGGCCATGCAGATGCCGATGGGCGGCATGCACATGTCGATGCCGAACATCCTGCCGATCATCCCCGGTGTCGACCGGATGACGACGACGATGATGAAGAACCTCATCAAGAAGAAGGGCGTCGCCTCGATCGAGGATCTGCGCGAAGCCGCCGTCGAGATGGACGTGAAGATGATCGGGTGCCAGATGACCATGGATCTCTTCGAAATCGGCAAGGAAGACATGATCGACGGCATCGAGATCGGCGGGGCCGCCACCTGGATGGAAGAAGCCAGCAAGTCCGACATCAACCTTTACATCTGAGTTCGTGCGCCAAACGGAGGAGAGAAACCATATGGCCGATCAAGTGCTGGACGCGAAGGGGCTGAACTGCCCCCTGCCGATCCTGAAAACGAAGAAGGCGATCAAGGGAATGAGCGCCGGTCAGATCCTGAAGGTCATGGCGACCGACCCGGGGTCGATCGCCGACATGGCCGCGTTCTGCAACCAGACCGGCAACGAGCTGGTGAGCCAGAGCAACGAAGGCGACGTTTACACTTTCGAGATCAAGGTCGCCTGACCGATCCGGAATTCATGTTCCGAGATTTTCCGACCCCCGGGAAGCGCTGCTTTCCGGGGGTTTTTCATGCGCTCAGGCCCGCCGGGAGCGGACGAAGTCGACAAACCGCGCCACCCAGTTGTCGGCCTCGGTCGCGCGCAAATGGCAAAAGCCTGCCAGGGTGTTGTGCACGATGATGCCGTCATGGCGGCCGTCGACCCCATAGCCGCGCAGGATATCGCGCGCAAAGCGGGGCTCACCGTTCAGACCTTCCAGCCGTGCATAATGGAACTCATGCGCGCGGCGCTCGCCCGTCGCCCCCGGCCACGGGTGCTCGGGCCGGTCGGAAAACCGCGTGTAGCCACGCCCCTGCGGCCGGGCATGCATGACGGCGTCGGCGGCGATGACGCCCACCATCTCGCCGCGCCGCCCCTGCGCGATGATCGACCGGCACAGATACATCAGCCCCCCGCATTCGGCATAGGTGGGCAGTCCGCGCTCGATCCTCGACCGGATGTCGGCGCGCAGCGAGGCGTTGGCCTCGAGTTCGGCGATGAACATCTCGGGAAAGCCGCCGCCGATCAGCAACCCGTCGCAGGGTGGCAAGGCGGGATCGCGCATCGAGTCGAAGGGCACGAGGCGGGCACCCTCCGCCGCGAAGGCTTCCAGATCGTCGGGGTAGTAGAAGCCGAAAGCGCGGTCTTTCGGATAAGCAATGGTGATATCGGGCGCGCGCGCCGGCGCGGTGGCAGACGGGGCGGGAAGGGGCAGCGCAGACCGGGCCAGCGCGAGCAACAGCGAAAGGTCGACCCCTTCCGAGACGATCTTGCCGACCCGCGCGATCATCTCGTCGAGGGCGCCGGTTTCGGCCGGGGTCGTCAGGCCGAGGTGGCGCTCGCCGATTTCGAGCGCCCGGTTGCGCGGCACCGCCCCGAGAACGGGAAGGTCGGTATAGGTCTCGACCGCCTCGCGCAATTTTGCCTCGTGGCGCGGTCCGCCGACCTTGTTCAGAATGACGCCAGCGATGTTCACCGCCGCGTCGAAGGCCTGGTAGCCCTGAAGCAGCGGCGCGATCCCCCGGGTCATGCCATTGGTGTCGATGACCAGAACCACCGGCAGTCCAAGCGCCTTGGCGAGGGCGGCGTTGGAATCACGCCCATCCATCGAAAGCCCGTCAAACAGGCCCTTGTTGGCCTCGACCAGCGCGATGTCGGACCCCGCGGCGCGGCTGGCGAAAAATCTGCCGATTTCGGCGTCCGTCTGGGTGTTGAAATCGAGGTTGTAGCACGGGCGCCGCGCGGCTGCCGTCAGCCACATCGGGTCGATGTAGTCCGGGCCCTTCTTGAAGGGGGCAACCGCCATCCCCTTGTCCGACAGGGCGCGCGCGAGCCCTGTCGAGAGCACTGTCTTGCCCGACGACTTGTGCGCCGCCGCGATCATGAAACGCGGCAGGGGAAGGGTCATGTCGTCACCGGGTATCCGCTTTTGTCGCGGCTTGCCCAGATGTCGGCCGCCAGCGCCTCGGCCTCTGGAATGGTGCCCGCCTTGCCCGCCGTTTTCAGCGCGATCGCCATGGTGCCGGTCACGGCCGCTTCGGCATATTCGTCCTGTTCTTCGCCGCGCCAGACCCTGACGAGGCGCGACACGTCCATGACCTCGTCAGGCGGCGCGTGACCTTCATCGAGCGTTGCGGGCCATTCTTCGGAAATCGGCCCCTCGCTGCTGTGGGTCGTCCAGACGATCGTCGGCTTGTTCGGACGGCGCTCTGCCTCGCCGCCATCGCCCCGGAACACGGCCGTGTTCCGATACCCGAGCAGTTGC
>RFKM01000040.1 GCA_003694465.1 Alphaproteobacteria bacterium | reverse complement strand
TCGACGATCTGATGGCGGCGGGGGTGACGGTCCATGCCGGGCCGGGGCTGCGCGGCAGTGTCGAAGCGACGGACGAGGACTGGGGGCGCGAATATCTCGACATGGACATCGCCGCCAGGCTCGTCGATGACGTGGACGGCGCGATCGACCACATCAACCGCTATTCCTCGCACCATACCGAGGCGATCCTGACCGAGGACGATGCCGCCGCGGCACGTTTCTTCGAGCGGATCGATTCGGCGATCCTGATGCGCAACGCCTCGACCCAGTTCGCCGATGGCGGCGAATTCGGCATGGGGGCGGAGATCGGCATTGCAACCGGAAAGCTGCACGCGCGCGGGCCGGTGGGGGCCGAGCAGCTCACCAGCTTCAAGTATATCGTCGAGGGCGACGGAACGGTGCGCCCCTGAGCCGCGTTCCGGCGCTCGGGCGCGGGCCGGTCGCCCGCGTGTGGCGCGGGCAAGACGGCTGCCACAGCTGCCCCAAACGCGGGAACGTCGCCTGAAGTGCATGCCGCCAACGGTCGTGCGCACCAGCCCCAGAGGCACTGATGCCGGGCAGGATTGGTGCGGCGGGGCGCAGGCGGCCGCCAAACGCTGATCCGGCTGTAAAGAACGGTCGCCGGAGCTTGTCCGGCAGAGCAGGTCGCTCAGGCCGCTGCGGCCAAGGCGCCGGCGGGTGGCGGGCGGCCAAGGGAGCAAGCCCCGCGCCCGACGGATTCCGCGAAAAACCCGGGCGCAACAGGCCGTCCGGGCCGGCTCAGAGCCGCATCAGCATCGCCCCGGCGGCGAATTCCGCCGAAACCGGCCGGCCCGTCCGCGCCGCTTCCCGCGCCAGCAGGGCAAAATGCACCTGCCCGGCGGCCAGACCCTCGGCCGGCGCGGCACCCGAAAACACCGCCCACAGGCCGGGATCGGCGGCCAGGCGCTCGGCGATGACCTCGATGCGCCAGCCCGTGCCATCGGCGATGACCCGGGCGCTGCCGCCGAAGGGGGCGGCGCTTTCGGCACACATCAGGCCAAGGAGAATCTTCTTCACTTCGGCGCGCGGCAGATCGGCCCCCGCGGCCCAGTCGATGGCGAGCCGGCGCCCGTCGACCGGCGCGATCAAGTCGGCGATTTCGGCGCCGGAAACCGTCTGCCCCGGGGCGGCGGCGCCGAAGGCGAGGCGGAACCACTTGATCTTGCGGTTGGCATTGTCCACGCTGGCGGCGATGAGGTCGAATTCCGGGCTGCCGCCGAGGCCGGTGAGTTCGAGCAGTTCGAGCCCGTTGGCGATGGCGCCGAGCGGATTGGCGAGGTCATGGGCCATGCGCGAGCCCACGAGGGCCACGAGATCGGCTTCGGTTTCGTCGGGCGTTGTCATTGCACAAGTCCTCTAATGGAAAAGGGTTACCAATTCATGAACGAGCTTCTCGAACCCGGCGCCATCGTGCGCCACCCGGACCGGCCCGACTGGGGCCTCGGACAGGTGCAATCCAACACCGGCGGCAAGGTCACGGTCAACTTCCGAAATGCCGGCAAGCGGGTGATCGACAGCGCCCATGTCACCCTCGAACCAGCACCGCGCGGCGGGCAGGACGACACCGCGTCCTGACGCCCCCGCCCGGCGCCGCCGCGTCGCCTGCAAGCGGGCGGTTGTCATTGTCGCCTCCGCCGCCTAGAAGGCGCCCGGGTGAGGAAGGGCGCGATGATCCTGCAGGATGGGCAATTCGAGGTGCGGCTGGCCCGGGGCGAGGAGGAGATCCACGCCGCGCAAAGGCTGCGCTACGAGGTCTTCGTCGCCGAACTCGGCGGCGACGGCGCGCTGGTCGACCACGCCGCCCGGCGCGAGCGCGACGTCTTCGATGCCAGCTACACCCACCTGCTGGCCATCGACACCGCCCGGCCCGAGCGCCCCGTCGTCGCCACCTGCCGGCTGATGCATTCCTCGGGCCTGCCGCCCGACGCGCGCTTCTATACCGAGAACGAATACGACATCGGCGTCCTGCGCGCCTCCGGGCGTCCGCTCCTCGAACTGGGGCGCTCCTGCGTGCACCGGGCCTATCGGGGCGGGCCGGCCCTCATGGCCCTGTGGCGCGGGCTGATGGCCGAGGCCGAGGCGCGCGGCACCGAGGTGCTCTTCGGCGTCGCCTCCTTCCACGGCACCGATGCCACGGCCCTCGCCGGCCCGCTTTCGCTGCTCCATCACCGCCACCGCGCCCCCGAGGCGCTGCGGGTGCGGGCGCGGGCCGACAATTTCCAGCCGATGAACCTGCTGCCCGAGGCCGAAATCGACCGGGTCGCGGCGATGAAGGCAATGCCGCCGCTGCTCAAATCCTACCTGCGCCTCGGCGGCGTCGTCGGCGAAGGCGCCTGGCTCGACCATGCCTTCAACTGCACCGACGTCTGCGTCGTCGTCGACGTGGAGCAGGTGCCCGAACAGCTGCGGCGTTTCTACGCCGGCGCCCGGGGCGGAGCGGGGCGGCCATGAGCGTGGTCTGGGACGACGGCTCCACCCCCGAACCGGTGCGCATCACCCCCATGGGCTGGCTGCGGGCCATCCTGCGCGGTGGGCTGATCGTGACGGTGATCGCCCTCGGCCTGCTGCTGATGCTGCTCCTGCGCCTGATCGAGCGCCCGCTTTTCGGCGTTTCCCGCCCGATCACGCCGTGGATCACCCAGACCGTCTGCACCCTGACCCTGGCGATCCTCGGGCTGAAATTGCGCCTCTCGGGCCGGCAGATGCGCGCGCGCAAGGGGGCGGTGGTGGCCAACCACGCCTCCTGGCTCGACATCTTCGTGCTGAACGCCCGCAAGCGGGTCTATTTCGTCTCCAAGGACGAGGTCGCCGACTGGCCCGGCATCGGCTGGCTGGCCAAGGCCACCGGAACCGTCTTCATCCGCCGCGACCGGCGCGAGGCGGCGGCGCAGGTCGAGCTTTTCCGCACCCGGCTCGAGGCCGGGCACAAGCTGCTCTTCTTCCCCGAAGGCACCTCGACCGACAGCCGCCGCGTCCTGCCGTTCAAGACGACCCTCTTTGCCGCCTTCTTCGACCCGCGCCTGCGTGACATCGCCCATATCCAGCCGGTGACGCTCATCTACCACGCCCCGCCGGGGCGCGACGCCCGCTTCTACGGCTGGTGGGGCAACCAGACGATGGGCCCGCACCTGCTGAAGGTCCTTGCCGAACGGCGCAACGGCTCGGTGGAGGTGATCTACCACGAGCCGGTCCGCGTCGCCGATTTCGAAGACCGGAAGGCCCTCGCCGCCTGGTGTGAACAGGCGGTGCGCGCCCCGCTCGACATCGCCCTCGCCGCCGAGAAGCGCTGACGCCCTGCCTTTCATCTTTCCCGAAATATCCCGGGGGGAATGACGATCCCGCCGGGATCGTCATTCCCCCCGGGA
>RFKM01000301.1 GCA_003694465.1 Alphaproteobacteria bacterium | reverse complement strand
GGAACAGCACGGACCCATCCGCCGCGGCACCATGTACCTCGAACACGTTCTTTGCGAGATCGACGCCGATGATGCTAACTTCTCCCATGGATGCCCTCTACTTCAGCTTGTGTGTTGACACCGCAAGCTTGGCACATTGCGATGCCGTCAGGGGAGAGCGGCATCCACCCCATCTCTTGTGGATGCCGCTCGGTTTGCACGAAATTTCTGACCGTCGAGACATGTGATCGAGTGCGTTCTTTTGTAAGGCCTGTGAAGTGCGGCTGATGTGGCGCCGCTGGCCGGGATGGTGATGCGCAGACCGGGGTTGAACCTCCAAAAATGAGCTCGACGTTCGGAGGACGTCTCTGGTTTGCCCGACCCGGATCGTTTCGATCATTGGTCCATTCGGGTCATGCATTCCTCACAACTCGATGGCCCCGATTGCTGTCAGGCGCCGGATCAGGCGCCGATCAGCACCGGGCCACGATAGTCCTCGTCGGCAGTGTCCCAGCACATGGTGTATGAGGCCGCGCGCGGAGCCTCTGGCGTAGCGCAGCGCGCGGCCGTGGGTGACGCTGGCCGTCACCGCCGATCTTCGGAGAAGGTTCGGGTTGCAACACCTTGAACCTTGAACGGAGATGACGATGACCGATGACAGAATGGCGCTGATCGAGCTGGTTGAGAAGCAGGCCGATGGCGACCTCGTGCGCGAGATGCTGGCCTTCGCGGCCGAGCGGATCATGGAGGCTGAAATCGAAGCGCGGACGGGCGCGGCGAAGGGCGCACGCACGCCGATGCGGGAGGTTCAGCGCAACGGCTACCGGGACCGCGACTGGGACACCCGGGCGGGGCGGATCGCGCTGGAGATCCCGAAGTTGCGCAAGGGCAGCTACTTCCCCAGCTTTCTGGAGCCGCGCCGGACGGCCGAGAAAGCGCTCGTTGCGGTAATCCAGGAGGCCTACGTCCACGGCATCTCGACGCGGTCGGTCGATGACCTGGTCAAGGCGATGGGCGCGGGCGGCATGTCCAAGAGCCAGGTCAGTCGCCTCTGTGCCGAGATCGACGAGCGAGTGCACGCGTTCCTGACCCGGCCGCTCGAGGGCGCGTGGCCCTATCTCTGGCTGGATGCGACATACCTCAAGGTCCGGGAAGGCGGGCGCATCATCAGCAAGGCCGTGATAATTGCGGTGGCGGTCAACGAGGACGGCAAGCGCGAGGTGCTGGGCGTCGCCACCGGTCCCTCCGAGGCTGAGACGTTTTGGACCGAGTTCCTGCGCAGCCTTGCGGACCGCGGCCTGCGCGGCGTGAAGCTTGTGATCGCAGACGATCACAAGGGCCTGCGGGCTGCCGCACGTCGCGTGTTCAACGCCACCCACCAGAGATGCCGCATTCACTGGATGCGCAACGCCCTGGCTCACGCTCCAGCCAAGCAGCGCACGGCGGTCGCAGCGATGCTGAAGACAATCTTCGCGCAGGAGACCAAGGCCGAGGCCGAAGCCCAATGGGAGATCGTGGCCGACGCCCTGCGCGAGAAGCAGCCCAAGCTCGGCGCCCTGATGGACAGCTCCCGCGACGATGTCCTGGCCTACATGTCCTTCCCCCGTGAACACTGGGCCCAGATCGCCAGCACGACCCCCCTGGAACGGGTGAACCGCGAGGTGAAGCGGCGCGCCGACGTGATCGGCATCTTCCCCAACGACGAGGCCATCATCCGCCTCGTCGGCGCGCTGATGCTGGAGACCAACGATGAATGGGCCGTCGCGCGGCGATACATGTCGCTTGAAACCCTCGCCCGCGTCACCGACAATGCCACCGTCAGGCTCCCCGCCGTGGCCACCTGATCAAGCCCTGACCTCTCCGAGGGTCGGCGCTCATACACCACGCTGTGGGACACTATCGTCCTCGTCTCGCGTCAGCGTCGCCCATATGCCGCGCGCCGCCTTGTTCGCCATCGCCACCGCGACGAGCGACAGAGGCTTTCGCTCCAGCATGTGCGCCAGCCACGAGCCCTTCGGCGCGCCCCTCTGAGTGGCCCAGCCAAAAGAGATCAGACATGATCACCCCTCCGCAGTCTGAGCCGTGAATCACTCAGCACGAGGGAAATCAATGCATCCTGACCCTAGCGACCATCTGCGTTTCCCCGCCGCGGCTGATGCCCAAACCCAGTTCGGCGACAGAACTGCCAAGGAAGACGCGACCTTCATCGACGGGATCAAGGCGTTAATGGAGAGCCGACGGCACTCTTGCCGAGTGGCAAAGATTTCGCGCCATTGTCATTTGATCCGATGAGAGGCCCTCAGCACAAGCGGGCATTCCATTCGATGGGCCTGTTGATCGCCGATCACGCCAATCAACTTCTCGACACACCACTGTCCCATTTCCCTGTGCGGCAGTAGCACGGTGGAAAGGGGTGGCGATAGATGCTGTGCGATCTCCTGATCGTCATATCCCATTACGGCTACGGTCTCGCCCGGACGCTCACCCAATTCCTTAAGCGCTTCATAACAGCCGACCGCCATCAGGTCGTTGGCACAAAAGATGGCGTCGGGCCGGACACCGCCTGACATAAGCTTCAGCGTCGCGGTGCGACCACCGGATGGGAGAAAATTACCTTCAACGATCAGCGACGGATCGACTGGAATACGCGCCGCGCGCAAGGCACGTTCGTAACCTTCCATCCTCTGGTCTGAGGCCTCCATCCAAGGTTCGCCCGAGATGAAGGCAATGCGGCGGTGTCCCTCGGCGATAAGCGCCGCTGTGGCGGCTTCGCCCCCTCGCCGCTCCGCCGGAACGACCGACGTGTAGCGACCGGCGGCGTCGTGGCAATTGAGAAGAACCGCGCGATGACGCGCCAAGGCATCGGGGGGCGTGATTTCTCGTGTCAGGATAGACCCGTATATCACGCCGATCGCATTGTCGCCAGACCACTTCTTGAGAACCTCGTTCTCATACTCGACGTCGCCGCCCGTCATCACCACCTCGACCAGCACGTTCGATTTCCATGCTTCTTCCTGGATGGCTTCGATCGAGATTGCAGCAAAGGGGCTGGTGGCAATCTCGTCGAAGAGGCAACCGATCACCCCCATTCCTGCCGCACGCGGCGGACGCCCCACTCCGCGCGACCGATAACCCAGCCTGTCCACGGCTTCCATGACGCGCTTGCGGGTCTCGCGGCTGATCCGCATGTCTTCGAGACCGTTCAAGACGAAGGAGACTGTCGACTGGGACACGCCGGCTGCCAGCGCGACATCCCGCATCGTAACCCGAGTTCTCCCTCCATTTTCCGACATGCCGAGCGCTCCATTTCGATCCTCTTGCCTGACGCTAATAATATTGCTAATCTTTTTAGCGCAAGAAGATTCGGCGTGAGTGTGAGAGGAACAAGCGATGGCAAAATCTGTTCGCCGTTTAAGCCAGGCCCAGGCCGCCTGGCTGTTGCTCGCGCCGTTTCTGTTCACCTACGGACTCTTCCTTGTCTATCCCTTCTTCCGGGGCATCTGGATCAGCCTGCACGACTGGAACCTTCTCGCCGTCGCCTTCAATCCCGATGCCAAGGAGTTCGTGGGGCTCCGCAACTACCAACGCGTGATGTGGGGGCGCGGGATCGAGTGGAGCGCCATTCAACGTCCGGTTTTCCAGGCCCTCGGTGTCCTCGGGGTGGGGCTGGCCGTCTACCTTCGCCGGACAAATCGGGCGAGCCGGACCAACGCCATCGCGCTTGCGGTGGGGGCGGTCCTGCTCTTTGTCCTGCCCGGTTTTCATGCCGGCGAAGGTGGGCGCTGGTTCGATCGTCGCTTTTGGCCGACGGTCGGAAATACGCTTGTCTTCGTCGGTCTGACCGTGCCCGGTGTCGCCGGCACGGCCCTGGTCTTGGCGGCCGCGTTGAACCGCGAGACGCGGGCGATGAGCATCCTGCGAACCCTGTTCTTCCTGAGCCAGGTGCTTTCGGTGACTGTCGTGACCCTGATCTGGCAGATCATGTTCTCGCCCCGTCAGGGACTGATTGCGAATGTCATCGAGCTTTTTGGCGGATCGCCCATCGTTTGGCTGACCGACGAACGGTTTGCCATGGCGGCCATCGTCATTACCACGATCTGGTGGTCTCTCGGCATCGCCATGATCCTGTTTCTTGCTGGTCTTCAAGATATCTCGAAAGACATCTACGAGGCTGCCGCACTCGACAATGCCCGCGGCGTCAAGGCGTTCTGGTATGTCACATTACCGAACCTGAAGCGGACGATCACGCTTGTCGTCGTCCTCCAGATCATCCTGCATTTCCAGGTCTTCGGGCAATCTCACCTGATGACCAACGGCGGTCCGAACGACACGACGCAGGTTCTCGTCCGATACATCTACCAGACCGCCTTCCGCGACAGCGACCTGGGCCGCGCCTCTGCCATGGCGGTGTTCCTTTTCGTTATCATGGGCAGTTTCTCGGTGATCCAGTTCCTGATCGGGCGGGAGGAAAGCTGACGATGAATCGCTCCTACTACTGGTTGGTTCTAGCCCTGTCCGTCCCGGCCTTCCTCTGGCTTGTGCCGACAATCTGGATGGTATCCCTGTCCTTCCAGCCGAACGAGGTTCTGGCCCGGACAACCTCGACGACCGCGCTGGGCCTCGTTCCCGTGCCGTTCACGGCCGACAACTACGCTGCATTGTTCGCGTTTGGCCAGACGCCGCTGTGGTTCCTGAACTCGATCATCGTCGCCGTCGGCATGACGCTCGGCGTGCTGGCGGTCTCGACGACGGCGGGCTACGCACTGGCCTGGCTCGATTTTCCGGGCAAGCCGGCGATCACGCTGATCTGCCTTGTCGGCCTGATGGTGCCGGAACAGGCCGTCTTCATCCCGCTCTACACGATGTTCGCCGACTTCGGCTGGCACAACAGCTACCACGCTCTGATCCTGCCGCGGATGGCCGTGCCGATCGGCGTCTTCCTGATGATGCAGTTCTTTAAGGCGATCCCGAAGGACATCGAGGAAGCAGCCCGCATTGACGGTGTCGGTTGGTTGCAGATCTTCTGGTTCGTCATGCTGCCGCTCGCCCGTCCGGCGATGATGACGCTGGCGATCCTGACCTTCCTCTACGCCTGGAACGACTATCTCTGGCCGCTCGTTTCTGCGCAGCAGAAGGAGTACTTCACGATCACCCTCGGGCTCGCCTCGATCCAATCGAATTTCGCGCAATCCGAAGGGCTTGGCCGGGTGATGGCCTCGGGCGTCATCGCCTCGCTGCCCGTCGTGATCCTGTTCCTGATCTTCCAGCGGTATGTGGTGCAAGCCATGACTGTCGGCGGAACAAAAGGTTGAAATCAGCACATCTAAAGGGAGGAAACCAATGAAATATGTGCTTCTGACTGCGGCCCTGGCCGCGACCGTCGCCACCGGATCGCTGGCGCAGGAGGTGACGCTCGGGCGCTTCTTCGGCGCCTGCGAGGACGCG
>RFKM01000300.1 GCA_003694465.1 Alphaproteobacteria bacterium | reverse complement strand
CGGGTCGAGCTGCGGGGCGCTGCTGCCGACAGGGCAGGCTGTCAATGTGATCAACGGAGTCGAGGTGACGCTGATCGACAACGGCATGCCCTGCGTGGTGATGCGGGCGGCGGACATGGGAATTCGGGGCGACGAGGCCCCGGAAGAGCTGGAAGGGAACGTGGCGCTTCGGGCGCGGCTCGAGGCGATCCGGCTTGCGGCCGGGGAGATGATGAACCTCGGGGATGTGTCGGCAAAGAGCGTTCCGAAGATGACGATGGTTTCGCCCCCGCGCGCCGGCGGCGCGATCGCCACGCGGACCTTCATTCCGCATCGCTGCCATCGGGCGATCGGGGTTCTCGGGGCGGTGTCGGTGGCGACGGCCTGTCTGCTCGAGGGCAGTCCCGCGGCGGAACTGGCCGAAACGGGGGCGGGGCGCGAGCGGCATCTGTCGATCGAGCATCCGGGCGGGGAGATGACCGTCGTGGCGCGGCTCGACGCGGCCGGGGTGCCGGTTTCGGCGGCGGTGCTGCGCACGGCGCGCAAGCTGATGGATGGCGAGGTTTTTGGAGGTTGAGATGAGCGGCGCGCAGATCACCGATGAAGGCTGGCTGGCCTTTCACCCCAGCCCCCGCAAGCCCGCGTTCCGGCTGCCAGAAGGCGCCGTGGATGCCCATTGCCACGTTTTCGGGCCGCGGGCGGAATTTCCCTTCGCGCCCGAGCGCAAGTATACGCCCTGCGATGCGGGCAAGGACAAGCTCTTTGAATTGCGCGATTTTCTGGGCTTCAGCCGGAACGTGATCGTGCAGGCCACCTGCCATGGCGCCGACAATCGCGCGGTTATGGATGCCTGCCGGGCGGCCGGCGAGCGCGCCCGCGGGATTGCCAGCCTGCGCCCGGATGTCAGCCGGGCGGAGCTGGAGCGGATGGATGCGGCGGGGATTCGCGGGGTGCGTTTCAATTTCGTGCGCCGGCTGGTTGAGGCGACGCCGCGCGCGCATTTCCTCGAAGTCGCCGAGCGGATACAGGACTTCGGCTGGTCGATCGTGGTCTATTTCGAGGCCGCCGATCTCGAGGATCTGGCGCCTTTCCTTGCCCGGCTGCCGGGGATCGTGGTTGTCGATCACATGGGCCGGCCGGACGTGGCGAAGGGGGCCGAGAGCGCGGAATTCGAGCGCTTCATCCGGCTCATGGAGGACAACCCCCACATCTGGACGAAGGTGACCTGCCCGGAGCGGCTTTCGCTGCAGGGGCCGCCGGGCTACGATGACGTGGTGCCCTTCGCCCGGCGCCTTGTCGAGCTATTTCCCGACCGGGTGCTCTGGGGCACCGACTGGCCGCATCCGAACATGAAGAGCCACATGCCCGACGATGGCGACCTCGTGGACTTCATACCGAAGATCGCAACCAGCGCCGAGGCGCAGCGCCGGTTGCTCGTCGACAACCCGATGCGCCTTTACTGGGCGCGCTGAGGAGGTGAACCATGGATAAGCCGGGCCTTGACCCCCACGTGCACATTCCCGGCACGACCGTCTTTGACGGCCGGCAGGCGATGAAGGGCTATCCGCTCAACAAGATGTGCTATTCGTTCAACCGGGCCGAGGCCCGGGATGCCTTCAAGGCCGATCCGGAGGCCTACATGGAAAGGTTCGGCCTGTCGGAGGAGCAGAAGGAGGCGGTGCGCAAGCGCGACATTCTGGCCATGATCGCGGCGGGGGGGAACATCTACTATCTCGCCAAGCTGGCCGGGATTTTCGGCCTCGGAGTGCAGGACATCGGCGGGATGCAGACGGGGATGAGCGCCGACGAATTCCGCGCCTATCTCAAGAGCCAGGCATAGGGGGGCATCATGGCACGGGTTCTGGGGGGGATCACCACCTCACACATTCCGGCGGTCGGCAAAGCCATCGAGAAGGGGTTGCAGGACGATCCCTACTGGAAGCCGTTTTTTGACGGCTATCCGAAGGTGCACGCCTGGATTCGCGCGCACAGGCCTGATTACGTCATCAACATCTACAACGATCATGGTCTTGGCTTCTTTCTCGACAAGATGCCGACCTTTGCCATCGGCGCGGCCCACGAATACCGCAACGAGGACGAGGGCTGGGGGCTGCCGGAGCTCGATCCGTTCCCGGGGGCGCCGGAGCTTTCGTGGCACATCATCGAAAGCATGGTGGCGGACGAGTTCGACATCACCTCCTGCCAGGAGCTGGCGGTCGATCACGGCTTCGTGGTGCCGATGCAGCTGTTCTGGCCCGGCGCGCCGCACCATCCGGACATGCCGCGGACGGTGCCGGTCAGCGCCAACACGGTGCAGCACCCGATTCCGACGCTGAAGCGGGCGCTGGCCTTCGGGCGGGCGCTGGGCAAGGCGCTGCGTTCCTTCCCGGAGGAGGCGAAGATCGTGGTGCTGGGCACCGGCGGGCTTAGCCATCAGCTCGAGGGCGCGCGGGCCGGGTTCATCAACAAGGACTTCGATCGGTATTGCATGGACAACATCGTGCACAACCCCGACGAGTTGACGAAGATCAGCCGGATGGAGCTTGTCGAGAAGGCCGGGGCGCAGGGCACCGAGTTCCTGATGTGGATGATGATGCGGGGGGCGCTGGGGGAGAACGTGCGCGAGATTACCCGCAATTATCACATCCCGATTTCCAACACCGCGGCGGGGACGATGCTTCTGGAATGCGTCGAGTAGCGCGCCGCGTCGGGTCAGGCGAGGGGGCCAGCCCCCTCG
>RFKM01000299.1 GCA_003694465.1 Alphaproteobacteria bacterium | reverse complement strand
GTCTTTCACTGGGCCGATGCCACGCGTTTCGGTGAGGCGGGCAGCCATGACTGTGTGGTGACCAATCCACCCTTTCATGCCGGCCGCCGCGCCGATCCGGCGCTCGGGCGGGCCTTCATCGCCGCCGCGGCGCGGCTTCTGACGCCTTCGGGCCGGCTCTATCTCGTGGCCAACCGGCACCTGCCCTACGAGCGCGATCTGCGTGCCGCCTTTGCCGAGGTCGAGGAGATCGGCGGCGATGGCGGCTTCAAGGTGATCGCGGCGGCCCGTCCGCGCCCGGCGCGCGGTCGCGGGCGGCGATGATTTGCGCTAGCGTGGCCGACGCGCGCGACAGACGATTCGCGCCGAGCTGACGGACGAGCTGACGGATCGGCAACTTCACGGGGACAGCATGACCTTTTCCATCTCCGGCAAGACGGCCATCGTCACCGGGGCCGCAAACGGCATCGGGCTCGCGATTGCGCGCCATTTCATCGATCAGGGCGCCAATGTGATGCTCGCCGACATGGATGAGGCGCGGCTGCGCGACGAATGCGGGCCGCCCCCCGAGAGCGAGGACGGCAATGTCCGATTCTTCGCCGGGGATCTGCGCGAGAAGCTGACGCTGGCCAATCTGCTCTCGGCCACGCTCGATGCCTTCGACCGCGTGGACATACTCGTCAACGCCTGCCGGCAGGTGGCGGTGGCCGATTCGCTCGACCCCGATGATGCCACGGTGGAGGCGATGCTCGATCAGAACCTGTTCACGGCGCTGCGGCTGTCGCGGCTGGTGGCGCGGCGCATGATCCGCCAGGCGCGGGAGGAGGGGCGCGAGGAAGGCTCGGCGGGAGCGATCATCAACCTGTCTTCGATCGCGGCGCAGCGGCTGCGCCCCGAGCTTCTGGGCTTTTCGGTGGCCTCGGCGGCGGTGGAGCAGCTGACCCGCGGCATGGCGGTGGCGCTCGCGCCGCACCGCATCCGGGTCAACGCCATTGCCTTCGGCAGCGTGATGAGTGCCTCGCTCAAGGATGCGCTGAAGAGCCATGAGGGGTTCCGCGAGGAGATCGTGGAGAAGACGCCGCTGGGGCGTATCGCCTCGGCTGCCGAGGTTGCCGAGACGGCGCAGTATCTTGCCTCCGAAGGGGCGGCCTTCATGACCGGTCAGGTGCTGACAATCGACGGCGGGCGCACGCTCGTCGATCCGGTGACGCCGCCGACGCACTGAAAGGGGCAGCAGCGAGGGGACCATGAACGGGACAGGCGAAGCGCCGGCGAGCGGCGCGGAAATGGCCGGAGAAAAGGCGCGGGCCGCGGCATGGTTTCGGGCGCTGAGGGACGAGATCGTTGCCGCTTTCGAGGCGCTGGAGGACAGTCAGACCACCGGGCCTTTCGCCGATCGCGAAGCGGGGCGGTTCGAGCTGCGCGAGACGCGCCGGCGCGCCGAGGACGGCTCGGACGCCGGCGGCGGGCTGATGAGCGTGATGCGCGGGGGGCGGGTGTTCGAGAAGGTGGGCGTGAATGTTTCCACCGTCCATGGCCGGCTGGGCCCGCGCGCGGTGCAGGCGATGGCCGCACGCCGCGATCTGCCCGGCATGGCCGAGGATCCGCGCTTCTGGGCTTCGGGCATCAGCCTTGTCGCGCACATGCAGAACCCGCATACGCCGGCGGTGCACATGAACACGCGCATGTTCTGGACACCGCACGGCTGGTGGTTCGGGGGCGGGGCCGATCTCAACCCCTGTATCGAGTATGACGAGGACACGGCGCATTTCCATGCCACGCTGAAGGCGGCCTGCGATGCCCATGACCCGGGCTACTATGACCGCTTCAAGGCCTGGGCGGACGAGTATTTCTTCATCCCCCATCGCGGCAGGCCGCGGGGGGTGGGTGGCATTTTCTTCGACGATCTCAACACCGGCGACTGGGAGGCGGATTTCGCCTTTACACAGGCGGTGGGCCGCGCCTTCCTTCCGGCCTTCCTGCCGGTGACGCAACGCCGGCGTGACACGGCCTGGGACGAGGCCGAGCGCGAGATTCAGCTCGTCCATCGCGGACTCTACGCCGAATACAACCTCGTCTATGACCGCGGCACGAAATTCGGCCTCGAGACGGGGCACGACCCCGAGGCGGTGCTGATGAGCCTGCCGCCCCTCGCGAAGTGGCCCTGAGGCGGCAGTGCCGGCGGACGGGCGCTGCCGTCGCCTCGCCGGGAGGGGCGGGGCACGCGCCCCGCGCCGCGGTGGTGGGCAAGATCGGTGCGTGGTCCTTCCCCCCCGCCCGGCGGGGGCGGCGCGTGGGGCTTCTGGGGGGATCCTTCGATCCGCCCCATGAGGGTCATGTGCATATCACGCGCGAGGCACTCAAGCGCTTCGGGCTTGACGAGGTCTGGTGGCTGGTGAGCCCCGGCAATCCGCTCAAGCCCGAGGCGCCGGCCGATCTCGACCGGCGCATGGCGGCGGCGCGCGCGATCATGCGCGACCCGCGGGTGCGTGTCACCGATCTCGAGGCGCGGCTGGGCACGCGCTACACGGCCGAGACGCTCGAGGGGCTGCTGCCCCGCTACCGGGGCGTGCGCTTCGTCTGGCTGATGGGGGCGGACAATCTCGCCCATTTTCACCTCTGGGAGCGCTGGCGATACATCATGTGCATGCTGCCGGTGGGCGTGATCGCGCGCCCCGGCGAGCGCATCGCCGCGCGCCGCTCGCCCGCGGCGATGCAGTTTCGCCGCTATCGGCTGCGCGCGGCCGAAGCGAGACGGCTTGCCGATTGCCTGCCGCCTGCGTGGTGCTTTATCAACATTCCCATGATGAATTTGTCCTCGACCGAAATCCGGCTGAGGGGCGAGTGGATTAGATAGGGGCGTCCGGCGCGGGCATTTCCGCGGCAGTGGTCCGGGTGCCGGGAGGAATTGATGTTGCCCGTTTCGCGGCGTGCCTTCCTGTCTTCGCTTGCGGCGGGGTCCGCGGGCGTGGCGCTGCCCGCGCTGGCCGGAGCGCCGGCATCCTCGCTGTTTCCTCCGCCACGTCCGCTGGCGGTGCGGCTCGCCGCGGCGCGGCCGCTGGAGGAGATCGTCACCGCGGCGCGGCTTGGCGGCGTGACGGCGCTGGCCGTGTGCGATGTGCAGACGGGCGCCTTCCTCGAGGTGCGCAAGCCGCTCAGGCGGCTGCCGCCGGCAAGTGTGACCAAATGCATCACCACGCTTTACGCCCTCGATACGCTGGGGGAGGGGTATCGCTTCCCGACGCGGCTGGTGGCCACCGGGCCGGTGGCGGCAGATGGGCGGATCGCTGGTGATCTCGTGCTCGTCGGCGGTGGCGATCCCACGCTTGACAGTGATGCGCTTGCCGAGATGGCGCGCCAGCTGTCCGAGCTC
Organism: Alphaproteobacteria bacterium; assembly: GCA_003694465.1. Classification (GTDB taxonomy): domain Bacteria; phylum Pseudomonadota; class Alphaproteobacteria; order Rhodobacterales; family Rhodobacteraceae; genus RFKM01. The sequence continues at coordinate 3,554 of RFKM01000299.1, read as the reverse complement.
GGGGTGCGGGGCGTGACGGGGCGCTTCCTGCTTGATGCGGGCGCGCTGCCGCGGCTGGGGGCGATCGATCCGGGCCAGCCGCCGCAGGCGGGCTACAACCCCGCGCTTTCGGGGCTCAACCTCAACTTCAATCGCGTCTTCTTCGAATGGCGCCGGGGCAAGGACGGCTATGCGCTGACGCTGGACGCGCGGGCCGAACGGTTCCGCCCGGAGGTGGAGATCGCGCGCATGCGCGTGGTCGATCGGCAGGTGCCGGTCTACACCTATGCCGACAAGGGCGGATCGGATCAGTGGACCGTGGCGCGCTTTGCTCTGGGAAAGGGTGGCGGGCGCTGGCTGCCGGTGCGCAAGCCCGCGCGCTATGCAGGCGAGGTGTTCCGCACCCTTGCCGCGGCGCATGGGGTAGAGCTCCCGGCGCCAGAGTTGCTGGAGGGGAGGGAGCACGCGGCGGAGATCCTCGCGGAGGCCGCGAGCGAAGGCGGCGCGGCGGGCGGCGCGCAGACCCGGCGAAGCTTGGTGCTTCACCACAGCGAGCCTTTGCGCGACATCCTGCGGGGGATGCTGCACTGGTCGACCAATCTGACGGCGGAGGTGGCGGGGCTTGCTTCCAGCCGCCATCGCGGGGTGAGGGCAGAGGGGCTTGCGCAATCGGCGCAGGTCATGACCGGCTGGGCGCGGGAAAGTCTGGGCCTGCGACGAGCGCATTTCGTCGATCACTCGGGGCTTGGAGACGGGACGCGGATTCATGCCGCCGATCTGGTGGCCGCGCTTGTGCATCCGCAGGGCCAGGCGCATCTGGCCCCTCTGCTCAAACCCTATCGGATGCGCGACCGCGGCGGGCGCCCGATCGACAGCCGGGCAATGGCGGTGCGCGCCAAGACCGGGACGCTGAATTTCGTCTCGGCGCTGGCCGGTTACATCAGCGCGCCGCAGGGTCGACAGCTTGCCTTCGCGATCCTCTCGGCCGATCTGGAGCGCCGCGCGGCGCTCAGCCCGCAGGAGCGCGAGCGGCCGCCGGGGGGGAGGGGCTGGCTTGTGCGGGCACGGCGCATGCAGCACGAGCTCATCGCGCGTTGGGCAAGCCTTTACGGCGCCTGAGCGCGCCCTGGGGGGCGCGCGCCTTCGGCGAGGGTATTTGGCCCAGGGTGAGGGGGCAGGGGGCGCGCCCGGCTCACTCCCGCTTCGCGCCCGTTGCCTCAGAGCGTCAGGTGGCGGGCGCGGGCGCCGCGCTCGATGGCGGCGGCGTGCAGTCGGTCGATATCGAGCTCGTAGCGGATTTCCTCGAGGATGCGCAGCTCGGGCCCGTGCAGGGTGCCGTCGGCGGCGGCCACGTCGCAGGCCAGCGCATAGGCGGTTTCCCACAGGTATGGGGGCAGGTTTGCGCGCACGAGGCCGAAAAGCGCGTCGAGCCCGTCTTCTTCGGTGAACAGGTCGAAGACGATCTTGGTCACGTCGCGGGCGCGGTCCATGTCGTAATTGCCGAAGATCGGCAGGTTGTTGACGATGTTCTCGATGCGCACGAGCTCGGCCGTCTCGATGCGTTCGTCCGAGGCGGAGACCGCCATCATCACCGCCACGAGGGCGTCTTGCGGCGAAAGCACATGGGGGGTGTCGGTCACGCGCGGTCTCCTTGCTGAAATCTTCGTCTGGGGTGCTAAATATTGACCCGGCCCCCCGGCTTCAATAGGAAGCGGCATCCCGGGGCACGGTGCCCGATGAAAGAGCAAATCATGTCTGACCTGCGCGAGCTTGCAATGACCTCGAAAGCCTGGCCCTTCGAAGAGGCGCGCCGGCTGCTCAAACGCTACGAGAAGGCGCCGCCGGAAAAGGGCCATGTGCTGTTCGAAACCGGCTACGGCCCCTCGGGCCTGCCGCATATCGGCACCTTCGGCGAGGTGGCGCGCACGACGATGGTGCGCCACGCCTTCGAGGCGATCAGCGACATCCCGACGCGGCTGATCTGCTTTTCCGACGACATGGACGGCATGCGCAAGGTGCCCGACAACGTGCCCAACCCCGAGATGCTGCGCGAGCATCTGCAGCGCCCGCTGACCAGCGTGCCCGACCCGTTCGGCGAATACGAGAGTTTCGGCGCCCACAACAACGCCATGCTGCGGCGCTTTCTCGACACTTTCGGCTTCGAGTATGAATTCTACTCGGCGACCGAGTTCTACAAGTCGGGCCGGTTCGACGCGGTGCTGTTGCGCGCCGCCGAACGCTATGACGAGATCATGAAGATCATGCTCAAGACCCTGCGCGAGGAGCGCCGGAAGAGCTATTCGATCTTTTTGCCGATCCACCCCGAAACCGGGCGGGTGCTCTATGTGCCGATGAAACATGTCGATGCCGCGGCCGGCACCGTCACCTTCGACGACGAAGAGGGGCGCGAGTGGACGCTGCCGGTCACCGGCGGCCATGTGAAGCTGCAGTGGAAGCCCGATTTCGGCGCGCGCTGGGCGGCGCTGGGGGTCGATTTCGAGATGTATGGCAAGGACCATGCCTCGAACACGCCGGTTTACGATTCGATCTGCCGGGTGCTCGGCGGGCGCCCGCCGGAGCACTTCGTCTACGAGCTGTTCCTCGACGACAAGGGCGAGAAGATCTCGAAGTCGAAGGGCAACGGGCTGACCATCGACGAATGGCTCACCTATGCCTCGACCGAGAGCCTTTCGTATTTCATGTATCAGAAGCCGAAGACCGCCAAGCGGATGTATTTCGACGTGATCCCGCGGGCGATGGACGAGTATCACCAGCAGCTGCAGGCCTATCCGAAGCAGGACATGGCCGCGCGTCTGGCCAACCCGGTGCATCACATCCACAACGGCGACGTGCCCGAAAGCCACATGGTGGTGAGCTATTCGATGCTGCTCAACCTCGCCTCGGTGGCCTCGGCCCATGACAAGAGCGTGCTCTGGGGCTTCATCCGCAATTATGCCCCCGAGGCCAGCCCCGAGACCCACCCGGACCTCGATGCCGCCGCCGGCTACGCGGTGAAATACTACGAGGATTTCGTCGCGCCGACGAAGCGCTACCGGGCGCCGACCGATCTCGAGCGCGAGGCGCTGGAGGATCTGCGCGCGCGCCTTGCCGCCTGGGACGGGCCGGCCGATGGCGAGGCGCTGCAATCGGAGGTCTTTGCCTGCGGGCGCGAGCGCTTCGAGCCGATGCGCGAGTGGTTCAAGGCGCTCTACCAGGTGCTGCTCGGGGCCGATCAGGGCCCGCGTTTCGGCTCGTTCATCGCCCTTTACGGGGTGAAGGAAACCGTGGCGCTGATCGACAAGGCCCTCGCTGGCGAGCTGCTCTCGGAGAGTTGATTTACGCCGCGCGCGCCGTCGGTCTAGGCTGGGGCCGTGGAGGTGCGAGATGAAACAGATCCTGCTCGTTCTTGCCTTGCTGATCGCCTGGGCGTTTCCGGCGCAGAAGATGCTGTCGGGAAATGCCGGGTCTGACCGGATGGCGGCCACGGCCTTCGAATTCGAGGTGGTGGTGTTGCCGGCGGCCTGCATCGTGATCGCCGTTCCCGAAGCGAGCGAGGCGCCGGGGCAGGACATCTG
>RFKM01000004.1 GCA_003694465.1 Alphaproteobacteria bacterium | reverse complement strand
CCCCCGGGATATTTGCGGAAAGATGAAAGGGCTCAGGGGGCGTTTTCAAACGATTTCCTAAAGGCACGGGGCGAAAGCCCGGTGGCGCGCGAGAAGACGCGGCTGAAATGGGCCGGGTCGTCGTAGCCGAGGGCATAGGCGATTTCGGAAACCGGGAGGTTCGAAAAGGCCAGGTTTCGCCGCGCTTCGCGGATCAGGCGCTCGGTGATCAGGCGCGAGGCCGGCTTGCCGGTGGCGGTGCGCAGGACGCGGCTGAGATGGGTGGGGGTGACGGCGAGGCGGCGTGCATAGGCCGATACCGGCAGGTGGGCGCGAAAGTTTTCCTCGAGCAGGTCTTCGAAGCGTCGGCGCAGGTCGGGCTCGCGCCTTGCCGCCGGGGCGGCGCCCGCAAGAGCCCGGGCGGTGAGGCCGGCGAGCAGGGCGACCCGGGCGCGCAGGACATGGGCGCGGGCGAAATCGCGGGCGCGATAGGTTTCGAAGATCCGTGCGACGAGGTGGCGGATTTCGGCCGTTCCTTCGGTCACTGCAGGGGTTTTCAGGATCGGGCGCAGGCCTTCGCCGGGGGCGAGGCTGTCGTCGAGCGCCTCGGTGGCGACGGTGACGACCCAGCCTTCGGTTCCCGGGGCGAAGCTGTAGCCGTGCACGCAGCCGGCGGGCACGTTGGCGAGGCTCCCCGGCCCGATGCGGTGGGTTTCGGCCTCGAAGCGGCCCGTGCCGCCGCCGCGTTCGACCATCAGGAACTGGTGCAGGCGGGAATGGCGGTGGGGGCGGAACTCCCAGTTGTTCGGCACCGAGCGGGCCTCGATCGTCTCGCAATGGACGACGTCGGGCAGGTCGGTCGATTCGCCGAAGAGGTTGAAATCCTCGATGGGGGTCATGTTCGATCCATACAAGTTTTCCGCATCTTGGTCCATTCCGGCGATGCCTTCGTGGGGGCAGGATCGGTGCCATGTCAGGGAGGGACGCATGAGCGAGATGATGAAGGCGAAGGTGGGCATCATCGGCGGGGGGCCTTCGGGGCTGCTCCTGAGCCAGCTGCTCGACCTCAAGGGGATCGACAATGTCGTGCTCGAAAAGCACACGCGCAACCATGTGCTGGGGCGGATCCGGGCCGGGGTTCTCGAGCACGGGTTTGCCGACCTGATGCGCGAGGCGCAATGCGGGGCGCGGATGGATGCCGAGGGCGAGCTGCACACCGGCTTTTTCATCAATGACAACGGGACGTTGCACCGGATCGACCTGGCCGGCCACACCGGCGGCAACTCGGTGATGGTCTACGGGCAGACCGAGTTGACGCGCGATCTTTACGAGGCGCGCGACCGGATGGGCGGGCGGATCATTCACGAGGCGCAGGACGTGGCGATTCATGGTGCGGACAGCGATGCGCCGGCGTTGACCTGGCGCAAGGGTGACGAGACCTTCCGCCTCGCGTGCGAGTTCGTCATCGGGGCGGACGGCTTTCACGGGGTGAGCCGAAAGTCGATCCCGCGCGAGGTGCTGACGGAATACGAAAAGGTCTATCCCTTCGGCTGGCTGGGGGTGCTTTCGCGCACGCGGCCGGTGAGCCCTGAGCTGATCTATTCAAGAACGCCGCGGGGCTTTTCGCTGTGCTCGCTGCGCAGCCAGGTGCTTTCACGCTATTACATCCAGGTGCCGCTGAGCGATAGCGTCGAGGACTGGCCCGACGAGGCCTTCTGGGAAGAGCTGAAACGGCGGCTCCCGGACGAGGTCGCGGGCCGGCTCGAGACCGGACCGTCGATCGAGAAGTCGATCGCCCCCTTGCGCAGTTTCGTCGCCGAGCCGATGCGCTGGGGGCGGCTGTTCCTCGCCGGCGACGCGGCGCATATCGTTCCGCCGACCGGGGCGCGGGGGCTGAATTCGGCGGCCTCGGACATTCATTATCTCTACCATGCGCTGTGCGATCATTACCTCGAGGGCGACGATCGCGGCCTCGAGACCTATTCCGACCGGGCGCTGGCGCGGGTCTGGAAGGCGCAGCGCTTCTCGTGGTGGATGACGATGATGCTGCACGAATTCCCGGACCATCCGGCCTATGACCGGCGCCTGCAACAGGTGGAGCTCGACTACCTGCTCTCCTCCGACGCGGCGCAGGCCTCGCTGGCGGAGAACTACGTCGGCCTGCCGTTCTGAGGGCAGGGCGCGGGCGTTGACCTGAGTCAATGCAGGCCGGTCGCACGGCGCTAGCCTGAAGAAAACGGACAGGAGAGTGCCATGTACAAGAACATTCTGGTGCCGGTGTCGTTCGAGCCCGGCCGCAAGCGTGAGGAATCGCTTCGGGTCGCCGAGGAAATGCTCGATCCCGGCGGGAAGATCACCGCGCTGCATGTGTTGGAGGAAGTGCCTTCCTACATCGCCCAATATCTGCCCGAGGGGCAGGTCGAGCAGAACCATGCCGAGGTCGAGAAGATCTTGCGCGAAGAGTTGGCTGCCCATCCGAAGATCGAGCTGAAGGTGGTCGACGGCCACGCCGGGCACACGATCGTGGATTATGCCAAGGAGCACGGCGTCGATTGCATCGTGATCGCCTCGCACCGGCCCGGGCTGCAGGATGTCTTCCTTGGCTCGACGGCGGCGCGGGTGGTGCGCCATGCGCCGTGCTCGGTGCATGTCGTGCGCTGAAGAGGCTGTGCGCAACACCGGGCGGCCCGCTCTTCAAGGGGGCGGGCCTTTGCCAAATGTCCGCCCGGTGCTAGGCTTCCGGCACAAGGGAGGATTGAGATGCCGAAAATTTCCACGGAGCCGGGCGTTCAGACGGTCATCACCACGTTCGAGGTCACGCCGGGGACCTGCCGGGACCTGCTGGACGAGCTGCGGCGGGCCTGCGACGAATTCGTCTCGAAACAACCCGGCTTCATCGGCGCGGCGATGCATGTGAACGATGCCGAGACCCGCATCGCCAATTACACGCAGTGGAAATCGCGCGAGGATTTCCTGCGGATGCTGCGCTCGGACGAGATGCGCGCCTATACGCGGCGGTTCAACGAATTGTGCAAGAATTTCGAGCCGGTGCTCTACGAGGTGGTGGCCACGTCCGACT
>RFKM01000298.1 GCA_003694465.1 Alphaproteobacteria bacterium | reverse complement strand
TCGCGGGTGACCGAGAACCAGTATTTGTAAAGCCGGATTCCCGAGCGCACCAGCATCCGCTCGAATTCCGGCGCCTGGCGCATGAATTCGAGATATTCGGTGGGCGTGCAGAACCCCATGACCCGCTCGACCCCGGCGCGGTTGTACCAGGAGCGATCGTAAAAGACCATTTCGCCGGCGGTCGGCAGATGCTCGATGTAGCGCTGGAAGAACCATTGACCGCGCTCGCGCTCGCTGGGCTTGTTGAGGGCGACCACCCGCGCCTCGCGGGGGTTGAGATGTTCCATGAAGCGCTTGATCGTGCCGCCCTTGCCGGCCGCATCCCGCCCCTCGAAGAGCAGGACGAATTTCTGCCCGGTCTCCTTCACCCAGGCCTGAACCTTCAGCAGCTCGGCCTGCAGCTTGGCCTTTTCGCGCTCGTAGCTCTTGCGGTCGAGCTTGCCCTCGTAGGGGTATTCGCCATTCTCGAAGGTCTGGCGGATCAGGTCGGCGGTCACGCCCTTGAACTGCTTTTGGGCGCGGGCCTGTTCCTCGGCGGCCCTTTCGGCGGCAAGGGCGGCGCGGGCCTTCTCGCGCAGGGCCCCCTTGTCGACGGCGGCCGGGGCCGGCGCGGCCGGTTTTGCCGCCGCGCGGGCGGGCGCCGCCTTGGCGTTTGCGGTTTTGGCGGTGGCGCTCGGGCTGGTCATCTCATCACTCCCTTCGTTCCAATCGCAACGAGTATGACGTGCCGGGCGCCCATTGTCCTTGACACCGATCAAACAGTTTTCCGAATTTGAATATGACACCGCCCCGGACCGTGGGCCGGGGCGGTTCCATCTTGCCACAGGGCAATGCTCAGAGCGGGCGGTCGACCCGCGCCGTCACATGCACCGTGCCCGTGCAGGCCTTGGGCCAGACCAGTTGCACATACTGGTTCTGCGCCCCCTGGTTGACCTTGACGCTCGGCCGGTCGGCCAGAACGTTGCCGTTGCTGTCGAGCACATCGCCCTCGACCACCACGGCGCTCACCGTCCGGGCGTTCCCGCCGAAGGGCAGGTAGCCGCTGACGTCGAGCGTCCAGGTCTTCTGGGCGGTGTTCTGCTGGAATTCCAGCGTCACCGGGCTCGAGGTCGGCTGGTTCACGCCCTGGAAGCTGTTGCGCTCGAAGGTAAGGTTGCGGCAGGCCCAGGGATTGAGCGACGCGAAGCTCGTGTCGACGCCCTCGACCCGGTCGATATTGCCCTTGATGGCGCGGAAGATGTTCTGGTTCACCTGCATGTGCGAGATCGAATGCCCCGCCCCGTAGGGCTTGATGACGATGAACTGGAACGAGCTCAGAACGTCGGTCGTCAGGAAGATGTTGCCGGTGATCGTCATGCCGGTGAACGAGAACTCGGTGCCGAAATCGGGCGCGGCATCGTGCTCGTTGGTCCACTCGATATAGCAGTTGTCGATGTAGTTGCCGTTGATGATGCTGCCCGTGGGCTCATAGGTGAACACCAGCCCCGGGGTGCGCGCCGCGTTGGGGGTTTCGTCGCCCTGGAAGATGTGGTTCGAGGCAATGAGGTGGTTGTTGCCGTAAAGGATGCCCGCCATGCCGAAGCGCTGGAACTCGCATTCGCGCAGCTTTGCGTCGTTGGCATTGACGTTGAACCCCACCGAGGTGCGGTTGACGGCCGGTTGCCCCTGATCGGGCGAGTTGAAGTTGCAGCGGTCGATGTGGATGCCCTGACAGCCGCGCCCCGACGAGGTGATCGCCCGGTCTTTCGGCTTGTTGAAATAGCAATCCTTGAACGCCAGGTTGGAGCCCCCCCGCGGCAGCAGCACCGCGCTGCCGATGCCCCGCATCTGGAACTCGATGTTCTGCAGCGTCAGGCGCCGGATCGAGGCAAAGCCCGAGAAGTCGAGCGCATACTTGAAGCGGGTGAAGGTGTAGGTCTGGCTCGTTGCCGGCCCGTAGAGCGCCTGCGAGAGGGTCAGCGTGCCGCCGGAGACGTCAACGCTGGTCACATAGACCTCGCGCCCGACGCCGTTGCCCGTCACCAGCGCGCCGGGCGGGATTTGCGCGGCGTTGGAAATGTTGGTGAGCTGCTTGGGGTTGTTGGCGTTGTAGGTGGCCGTGGCGGTGACCACGTCCGGGGTCCATGCGGTGCTGTCGACGGCATAGATCTGGCCGTTGCGGATGGTGCGCGGGCTTTCGAACACGTCGACATCGGCCACCGCCGCCTGCATGTCGATCGGCCCATCGAGGTCGATCCGCCGGCCCTTGAGATCGAAGGCGTCGTGGTCGGCGTAGTTCATCAGCGCCTGAAAGCCCTTGCGGAAGGCCAGCACCTCGTCGCCGAAGGCGTCGACATAGGTCGGCAGGTCGAAATTGCGAATCAGGATCAGCCGCGTGGCGTCGTCCATCGACAGGGTGCCGTCGAAACGCACCTTCGATTGCAGCGTCAGCGAGGAGCCGATCCGGAAGACGCCATCGGGCACCACCAGCACCCGCCCGCCGGCGGCGGTGTCGGCGGCGACGAAGGCGGCATGATCGTCCGTCACGCCATCGCCGACGGCGCCGTAGTCGCGCACGTCGACCATGTCCATCATGTCGCGCAGGAAGGCCGAGGTGATGTCTTCGATGACGATATCGTCGATGCGCACGATGCCGCCCGAACCGCCGGTCAGGTCGAGGCCGAAATGCCCGTAAGAGGCCTGCATGCCCCAGACCATGTCGACGCCCGGCCGGTTGCCGGTGCCGACGATGGCGCTGACCTCGACGATCTCGCCGTAGTTGGTGAGCGTCACCGACGGGCCGACCTGCGGCAGGGCGGCGACGTTGTTGCCGGCGGCATCGGCGGCGAAGGCGGCAATGCGCACGTCGGGAAAGACGCCGCTCACCGCCTTCACCCGGGCACGGATGCGCAGATAGACGCCGGGAATCAGCGGCGTCTGCCCCGTCCAGCGCAGCTTCTGGATCGAGTCGGTCTTGAGCAGTTCGAGACAGCCGCCGAAATCCTGGTCGGCGGCAACGATCGAGGCGTTCGCCGCCCCGTCATAGCTGGGCGAACCGGGGGTTCCGTCGCCGCTCGACCACACGGCAAGGCCATCGGCAAAAGGCGGCGGCATCAGGTCGTAGCCCTGGGTAATCGCGATATTCATCCAAATCCCTTTCAGGTCATCCGTTGCAAGGCCCTCCGGCGGGCGGCGCGAAAGGGGTAGCAAAGCGGCGTTAACCGCTGTTGAGACGAGCGTGCGCTGCCCGTGGCAGCACGGATCCTCAACGCAAGGGATTGGGAATGTCGCAGGGGTGCCCGCCCCGGGCCGGGGTGGCACGCAGGCAGGCGCGCTCAGGCGGCGCGTTCGGAGGGGAGCCGTGGCGCGGCGGCGGTCAGATGTCCTGCCCCGACGCCTCGCTCGCTT
>RFKM01000297.1 GCA_003694465.1 Alphaproteobacteria bacterium | reverse complement strand
GGGTCTTGATCGGTTTCATCGGGCCTCTCCAAAAGCTCTCTCTCTGACTCAAAGATGGGAAGCGAGGCCCTTGATTTCAAGGCGATTTCCGGCGCTGCGGCGCGTCGGGCGTCAGATCTCTTCGGCGCTCGCCAAAACGCTGTCGATCATCGCCTGCGTGCCTTTCGAGAATTCAAGCGGGCACGGGTAACCGACGCCGTCGCGCACGCTGCGGGCGAAGTTTTCGACCTGCAGCACATACTGGTTCACGTCCGGCCAACGCTCGTGCCGCAAGGTCCCGGAGGTGTCGCGCAGGGTGACGGTCGCCTCGCCGAAAACGCCGGGGTTGAACGGCGCGCTCAGCGTCATCACCCCGCGCTCGCCGTGGAACGTCACCTCCTGCCGCGGGGCAAGGCGCATCGAGGTCATCGAGGAATAGGTGAAGGCGCCGTGGGGGCCGGCCATCTCGCCGACCACATGGGCGAAGGTGTCGACGCCGTTCTCGCGCCTCAGGCGCGTGTGCAGCTGGCGCGGCTCGGCGCCAGTTGCGAATCGGACCGAAGAGAAGGTGTAGACGCCGATGTCGCGGATCCCGCCGCCGCCGGTTTCGGGCCGGTTGCGGATGTTGCCCGGATCGTCGCGGTTGTCGTAGCTGAACACCGCATCGACATGGCCGAGGTGCCCGATCTCGCCGCTGGCGATGATCTCGCGCGCCCGCTGCCATTGCGGATGGTGGACGATCATGTAGGCCTCGGCCGCCAGCAGCCCGGTTTCGTCGCGCAGGGCGATGATCCGGTCGATCTCGCTGGCCGCGAGGGCGATCGGCTTTTCGGTGAGCACGTGCTTGCCGGCCTCGAGGGCGCGAATCGTCCATTCGACATGGAGGTGGTTGGGCAGCGGGATGTAGACCGCGTCGATCGCCTCCCACTCGAGCAGCGCCTGATAGTCGAGAAAGACCTCGAGGCCGGGGCAGAAGGCCTCGAAGGGCGCGGCCTTGGCCGGGCTGGAGGTGGCCAGCGCCACCAGCCGGTTGCCCCGGGCGGCATGGATCGCCGGCCCCATGTGCCGGGCGGCGAACTTCGCCGCCCCGAGAATGCCCCAACGCAGAGCCTCAGTCATTCGATGCCTCCTGCCGTTCGTTCCGCGCGGCGCTATCGTGCCCGCGGCACCGGGCGGGGATCAAGGCCGACCTGACGGCGGCGCGCGCTCAGGCCTCTTCGAGCAGGCCCTTTTCGGCGGCCAGTTCGCGCATGCGCTTTTGCAGCTTCTCGAAGGCGCGCACCTCGATCTGGCGGATGCGTTCGCGGCTGACGCCGTATTGCGCCGAGAGGTCCTCGAGCGTGACGGTGTCTTCGCTCAGCCGGCGCTGGGTGAGAATGTCCTTCTCGCGGTCGTTGAGCACCGACATCGCCTCGGCCAGCAGCGCCCGGCGCGCCTCGAGCTCGTCGCGCTCTTCCAACTCGGCGGCCTGGTCGGCGCTCTCGTCCTCGAGCCAGTCCTGCCACTGCATGGTCGAATCGCCATCCGACGAAACGGTGGCATTGAGCGAGGCATCGCCCCCCGACGACATGCGCCGGTTCATCGAGATCACCTCTTCCTCGGTGACGTTGAGGTCATGGGCGATGCGCTTGACGTTGTCGGGGTGCATGTCGCCATCCTCGAGGGCGCCGATGCGCGCCTTGGCCTTGCGCAGGTTGAAGAACAGCTTCTTCTGCGCGCTGGTCGTGCCCAGTTTGACCATCGACCACGAGCGCAGGATGTATTCCTGGATCGAGGCGCGGATCCACCACATGGCATAGGTGGCCAGCCGAAAGCCCTTTTCCGGGTCGAATCGCTTCACCGCCTGCATCAGCCCGACGTTGGCCTCCGAGATCACCTCGGCCTGGGGCAGGCCGTAGCCGCGGTAGCCCATGGCGATCTTGGCCGCCAGCCGCAGGTGGCTGGTGACCAGCTTGTGGGCCGCCTCGGTGTCGTGATGATCGACCCAGCGCTTGGCCAGCATGTATTCCTCTTCCGGCTCGAGCATCGGAAACTTGCGGATTTCCTGAAGATAGCGGTTCAGGCCGCCTTCCGGGCTCGGGGCCGGCAGGTTTTCGAAATTGCTCATGTAGTCTCGTTCGTCTCCCTCGTCCGCGGCCGATGTTTCGGCGCGTAACATTGCATATGTGCCCCGCGCCCCGCCCCTTCAAGGGGCCCGCAAGGCGGCCGGGCCGGTATGGCCCACAGGTTTGAACGAAGTATGAACCGATTTCCGTCGCGGCGACAGGGGTTCAGGGCGATTTTCGCAGGATTTCGACGAGGGCCGCCATGTCGGCGGGCATCGGCGCCTCGAAACGCAGGGTTTCGCCGCTGATCGGGTGAACGAAGCCCAGCGTTGCCGCGTGCAGCGCCTGACGCGGGAAGGCCGCCGCCGCCTCGGCCGCCGCCGCCCCGAGGGCGCGGGCCGACAGGCGCCGGCGCCCGCCATAGACCGGATCGCCGATCAGCCCGTGGCCGGCATGGGCCATGTGGACGCGAATCTGGTGCGTGCGCCCGGTCTCCAGCCAGCAGGCGACCAGCGCCGCCGCGCCGGGAGTGCCGTAGCGCTCGAGCACCCGCACCCGCGTCACCGCGTGGCGCCCGCCCGACCAGACCACCGCCTGACGCTGGCGGTCGGTGCGGTGGCGGGCGAGCTGCGAGGTGATGGTGATGACCCCGCCCGGCTCGATACCCACCCCGCGGATGCCGCGCAGGCGCGGGTCGGCCGGGTCAGGCACGCCATGAACGAGGGCGCGATATTCGCGCGTCACGCTGTGGGCGGCGAATTGTTCGGCAAGGCCGTGGTGGGCGGCGTCGGTCTTGGCGACGACGAGAAGGCCGGAGGTGTCCTTGTCGATGCGGTGGACGATCCCCGGCCGCTTCGCCCCGCCCACGCCCGAAAGGCTCTCGCCGCAATGGGCGATGAGGGCGTTGACGAGGGTGCCCGAGGGGCTTCCGGGGGCCGGGTGCACGACCATGCCCGCCGGCTTGTTGACGACGATCAGCGCCGCGTCTTCATACACGATGTCGAGGGCGATGTCCTCGCCGCCGATATGGCTCTCGGCCGCTTCCGGCACGGAAATCTCGATCACCTCGCCGGCGGCAACGCGGGCGCGCGGGTCGGTCAGCGCCTCGCCGGACCGGCGCACCGCCCCGGCGGCAATCAGCCGGGCAAGGCGCGAGCGGCTCAGCGCCGCCGCCTCTGGCACATCGCGCGCCAGCGCCTTATCAAGGCGCGGCGGCGGGTTTTCCGATATGGTGACCCGAAGGACGAAAGGCCCGGCCATGAACGATACTGATCCCCTCTCGCCGGACGGCATGCGCCTTGCGCGTTATCTCAAGACGCTGGTGACCGCGCTCAGCGTGACAATGATTGCCGGTGTCATAGTGCTCCTCGTGGTGATTGTCATGCGTTTCAATGCCGAGGGCACCGTGCCCCTGCCCGATGCGATCCGCCTGCCCGAGGGGACTTCGGCCATTGCCATCACCCGCGGGCCCGGCTGGCTGGCGGTGGTGACCGATGACGAGCGGATCCTCATCTATGGCCTCGACGGCACCACCCTGCGCCAGGAAATCGCCATCGCCCATTGAGCCGGGATGATCCGGGGCTTGCCGGCGCGCGGCGGCTGTGCTGGCGGGGGGGATGGTACCGCCTCCCCGGCTCGAACGGGGGACCTCTGGATCCACAATCCAGCGCTCTAACCAACTGAGCTAAGGCGGCACTCGGCGCGATTTACCGCCCGCCCGAGGCATTTGCAAGGGGCATGGGCTTGAAAATCGCCCGCCCGGCGCGTATCGCTGCGCGCACCGCAAGGCGCGCCGGGGCATCGGCGCGCGCCGCCTGACCGGAGGCCAGAATGGGCATCAATTCCGAATCCGATACCGCCGCGAATCTGCAGATCGGCCCCACCACCCTTGGCATGGTGCGCCTCTACGTGGCCGGCGAGGGAATCGACCTGCCGATGGACTTCGACCCGGAAGAAGCCGAGGACATTGCCGAAGAACTGCGCGCCGCCGCCGCCCAGGCCCGGCTGATTGCCGAAAAGGCCGCCCGCAAGGGTGGCAAGGGCAAGGCCGGCAAGGGCAAGGCGGGGAAATAAGCGCGCGCGGCGGCCGTGACCGGTCGCCATGAATCGGGTGGCGCGGGGCGTCAGTCCGGCCCGAACAGCGGGCTCACCCCGGGATCGCGCAGCGCCTGAAGGCGCCGGGCGGCATGGCGGGCGAATTTCTGCAGCAGCACCTTGCGCCGGGCCGGGGCGAGCGGGCGCTCGGGGCCCATGCGCAGGATCTCCGCATCGTGCCCGTCGGCGATGATCAGCCCGGTGCCTTCGGGCAGGATCTCGGTCGGAAAATCGGCATCCACCGCCCAGAAAAAGCGGTCGGCCCAGTCGAGATAGCCCTGCCATTTCGAATCGGACATGAAGTCGGCCCGCCCCGACTTGCATTCGATCACCCAGAATTCGCCCTTCGGCCCGAGGGCGAACACGTCCATCCGAAGCCCGCGCGTGGGCACGAATTCCTCGATCGAGACGAAATCGTGCTGGCGCAGGTGCCGGGCCACGCCGCGGGCGAGGACCTGTCCGGGCTGGAGGGGGGCGTCGTTCATGGGGCGAGCATGAACAATGCACGAACATTTGTCCAGCGCCGCCGCCCGCCCGGCCCGTTCGCCCTTGCCTGCGCCGCCGCGCGGCCCTAGATAGCGTGTCGGCGGTCTGCCCTTCTCGTGACGAGGTCAAATTCCGGTGGCCTTAAAGACTTCCGAGGGAGCTGGCTCTGTCCGGATCGTGGTCCGGTTACCTGGCGCCCACCTGTACATGCAGGTCCTCGGGAATTGAGTTGCCTCAACGGTTGCGTGCGGTCCCGCCACCCTCTAGCCTGCCGGCGCAACAGCCGCGAGCAAGAGATGTTTTCCCGAAAGAACCTGCCGCACGAGCCGCTCCCCCTGCCCGACCGGTTCGACTATTCCGACGACGAGATGCAGGCGCGGGCCGGCGATTTCCTGGAGCTGATGAAGAAGCGCCATTCGGTGCGCGATTTCTCGCGCCGCCCGGTGCCGCGAGCGGTGATCGAAAAGGCCGTGGCCACCGCCGGGCGCGCGCCCTCGGGGGCCAATCATCAGCCGTGGTTCTTTGCCGCGATCTCCGACCCGGCCCTGAAGGCGCGGATCCGCGCCGAGGCCGAGGCCGAGGAAGAGCGCTTCTATGCCGGCGGCGGCGGCGACGAATGGCTCAAGGCGCTCGAGCCGCTGGGAACCGACGCGGCCAAGCCCCATCTCGAGGATGCGCCGTGGCTGATCGTGATATTCGCGCAGCGCTGGGGCACTTTCGACGACGGCACCCGGTTCAAGAACTATTACGTGCCCGAAAGCGTTGGCATCGCCACCGGCTTTTTGATTGCCGCCCTGCATCAGGCGGGGCTGTCCTGCCTCACCCACACGCCCAACCCGATGAAGTTTCTCAACGGCTTGCTGGGGAGGCCGGAGTCGGAAAAGCCGGTGATGATTCTCGCCGTCGGCCACCCCGCCGAGGGGGCAACGGTGCCGGCGGTGGCAAAGATGAAAAAGCCGCTGGAGCAGATCCTCGAGGTTTTCGAGGGCTGAGGGCGAGAAGGCCTGCCCGGGCTGCTGCCGTCAGTGGTCCTCGACCGCTGCCTGGGCATCTTGCGCGATGGCGGCTGCCCTTACTTCTCGGGGCGGCGCCCCGCGGTCGCTTCCACGAGAACCGGAATGTTGGTCGCCACCGGCACCTTGCGCCCGCCGCGCGGCGCGTCGTCCTCGCTGGCCATGCGCATCACCGCGATGGCGAACTGCACGCCGGCGAAAACGATGCCATTGGCCAGGAACAGGATTCCGACAGCGATATAGCCGATGTCGGAGGTGGAAACGAGGTGCCAGAGGTTGCCGACATTCGTGTAGAGCAGCAGCGCCACGAAGGCCGCCGACAGGCCGAAACCGATCAGCACGTTTCGAATGTAAAGGCGAACAAGCCGGGGCATGGCATCTCTCCCACCGAGTCTCTCCCTACAAGGTAGCATCCGCAGCCCGCTTGCCAAGCGGCAATCCGACGCATGCGCGGGCGTGCGCCATCGGGCGTGATTTGACAGCGGCCGGCGGGTGGGGCTATCCTTGCGGCAAGTTGTCGCAGGCCCGCAAGGCGCCAGGCGCGCCGTGGCAAGCCGGGAAGCGGCACGGGTACGGCGGCTGGCCGCCGCGGGGTGGGAGAAGACGTGGCAGACTCCGATCGGGCGAAGACGACCCGAGGAGGATGTCATGGCCATCGTCAAGTACAAGGGGGCAGGCGGGACGACCTACCAGCGCCAGCTCCTGCATGAACTCAACGATCCCGGAACGATATGGCTTCCGGACGCGAGCGCCAAGCGGATCATCCGCTCCAACCCCGGAACGCCCGACTACGCCGAGTTCAACGGCCGCAACATCGGCATCGGCGCCGACGGCTCGGTGCACGGCGTCGCCTCGAATTATGCCCTTTATGTCCCGGACCAAAAGGCGGAGGCCAGGATCAGAGCGATGGATCTCGTCATGTCCGAACTGGAAGCCGCGGCCAACGCCCTCGACATCGATTTCAGCTATGGTCAGAACCAGATCGTCGACCAGTCCAACCCCGACGCCCTCGCCTTTCTCGACCTGCTCACCCCCGACGGCACGAAGATGTTCGGCTCGGGCAAGCGCGACTATTTCGAATGGGGCACCGGTCGGGTGACGGTCGAGGGCAACGGCGGCAATGACGTCATCCTGCTCGGCCCCGGCCGGGGGGTGATCGACGGCGGCGCCGGCAAGCGCGACGTGGTGAGCGGCGAGAACCTCCTCGACCCGCTCACCGCCAACCTCGGCAAGGGCAAGCTCGTGGCCGGCGGCACCAGCCACAAGATCACGGGCATCGAGTTCGTCTACCTCACCCCGAACGACGACACGGCGAAGGGGTCGGGCAAGCGCGACAACATCTATGGCCTTGCCGGCAACGACGACATTTCCGGCAAGGGTGGCAACGACAGGCTCCACGGCGACGATGGCGACGACGTGATCGACGGCGGCAAGGGCAGCGACAGGCTCTTCGGCGAAAACGGCAATGACACCCTCATCGGCGGCGACGGACCCGATATCCTCAACGGCGGCCCGGGCGACGACCGGATCAACGGCGGCAAGGGCGCCGACACGCTCGACGGCGGAACCGGCGCCGACACCTTCGTCATCCGCGACGACCTGGGAATCGACCTGAT
>RFKM01000296.1 GCA_003694465.1 Alphaproteobacteria bacterium | reverse complement strand
TTCCCGGCCCATCACCCGCCGCCACGGGCCGGGAAAGAGCGCCAGAACCGCAATTGCCGGGAGCGAGGCGGGCAGTTGCGGGGCCTGCCCGCCGGGGTTCGGGTCGAGCTGCGGATAGGGCCGGTTCGGGTGGGCGTGATGGTCGGAATGGCGCGGCGCGTTCAGCATCAGCGCGCTGGTGAACCATTGCCGACCGTTCCAGCTGTGCTGCGGGCCCACCGGCTCGAGCCGGCCATCGGCGCGGCGCGCCCGGGTCAACCCGTAGTGCTGGACGTAGTCCGAGAGCAGAAGCTGGGTCTGGGCATAGGCGGCCAGCGCGAGGTAGGCGCCAATGCCCGCCGGCCCGTAAGCCAGCCCGGCCAGCAGCAGAAGCCCCGCCGCGCCGAGGACATAGACGACATGGGGCGTTGCCCCGCCTTTGCCGCGTCGGCGAATGTCGGCCCGCTCGGCCCGGTAGCCGGCGAGGAAACTTCCCCACCATGCGCGCGGCGCAAAGCGATAGAAGCTCTCGCCCCGGCGGGCGCTGTTCGGGTCGTCCGGCGAGGCGGCGAAGCGGTGATGCACCTTGAGATGGGCCGAGGTGTGGTGGCCGAACAGAAGGCTGATGAACACCCATTTGCCGAGGGTGAACAGGCGCCTGTCGCTCCGGTGGATAAGCTCGTGGGCATTGGCGTTCGAGACCTGCCCGAAAAACTGCCCGGCGCCGATCCAGAGCGCCAGCCATTGGGCCGCCCCCAATCCCCCCGCCGCGAGCGCGCGAATCGCCAGCGCCAGCAGCACGAAATGCACCAGCGCCAGCACGACCGAGAGCGCGTCGGCGAAGGGGATCGGGCGCTCAGGGCTCATTGGGCGCTGCTGAGGCAGGGGGATCTGGTCAAGAACGAAGCTCACCACCGCCATGAACAGCGCCGCCGCCCAGATCCAGCCCCCGCCAAGCGTGGTGGCCAGTAGCAGGAGCAGCGCGGGGGTCAGCGTGGCTATGGCAAAACGTCCAACGGCGTGCATCGGCGCCTTCATTCCAAAGGGTCGCCCCCGAGGATAGCCGCTTGCGCCCACGCCGCAAGGGCGCCGGCCCGCGCCTCAGCGGTTCGTGCCCAGCACCCGTTGCCAGATGGTGCCGCCGCCATAGCGGCCGAGGCCGACGAAATAGACGATGACCAGCGCGAAGAGCAGCAGCGCCGGCCCGCCTTCGAGCGAAAATCCGCTTTCGGTGAGCCCGCCCGTTGCCCAGGCGATGATGTAGCCGATCACGAGAAAGCTCGTCAGCAGATCGAGCAGGAAGGCGACGATGATTTTCCAGCTGGGGACGGGTTTGGTGTCTTGTTCGGTCATGATCTGCCTCCATTCCGCTCCTGCTTCTACCATATCAGGTTTTTCCACGTCCGGGCAGGGATTTTGGCGGGTGCGGCGCTTGACCTCGGGCGGCGGCGCGCCGATCCTCCGGGCGGAGACGTTCATGCCCGAGATCCTTTTCCTGACCGGCCTTCTGGCCGCCCTGGCCTATCTGCCGGTGGTCAGCGCGCCGCCCGCACCGTGGCGCAGCGCGCTGAAAACCCTGCCGCTTTCCGCCTTTGCCCTTGCGGCCGGGGTCGCGGGCGGGCCGCCGGCGCTTTTTGTCGCGCTCGCGCTTTCGGCGCTGGGAGACCTCGCACTGTCGTTCGAGGGGCGGGCGGCGTTCCTTGCCGGGCTTGGCAGCTTTGCCCTGGCGCACCTCGCGTTCATCGCCCTGTTCCTCGCCCTGTCCGGCGCGCCGCTCTGGAGCGCCTTTGCCCTTCAGCCCGGGCTGGCCGTCTATCTCGTGGCCGTGGGCCTCTCGGCCGAGGTCTGGCTCGTGCCCCATGTCGGCGCCCTGCGCTGGCCGGTGCGCGCCTATGTGGTGGCGATCACCCTGATGGGGCTGGCGGCGCTGACCCTGCCGCTGGGGCGGGCGGCGCTCGGGGCGGGGCTGTTCATCCTTTCCGACGTGATCCTCGCGCTGCGCCTGTTCCGCCTCGGCGAAGACTCGCCCCTTTCCGACGCCTTCGCCGTGCTGCTCTGGATCGCCTATGTCGGCGGGCAGACGATGATCGTGACGGCCGTCTTGTGAGGCGCCTTGCGCCCCGGGGGCTTTTCTTGCCGGCGCGCGCGGATTAGGTGAAAGGGCAAAGTGGAGGGCCCATGTCGTTTTTCAGAAAACTCAGGGATCGGCTGACCCGATCGTCCTCGCGCCTCGAAGAGGGGCTGGAAGCGATCGTCGAGGAGGGGGGCGAGGTTGACCCGTCCGAGGCGGCGCAAGAGGCGGCGCAGGAAGCCGCGCCCGAGGCCGCGCCGGAAGAGGCGCCGGAGCGCGACGCTCGGTCTGCCGGCGAAATGTCCGCCCCCGAACCCTCGGCCCCCGGGCCCCACGTCGAGGGCGCTGCCGGCAAGGGCGACGCGGCGCGCGGGCCGGGGCTGCTCGGGCGGGTGCTGGGCCGGCGGGCGGGCACGGCGCCCACCCGGCGCGTGCTCGACGATGCCATGCTCGAAAGCCTCGAGGAGCTGATGATCGCCTCCGACATGGGCGTCGACACCGCCACGCGCATTGCCGCCAACATTGCCGAGGGGCGGATGGGGCGCAAGCTCTCGGTCGAGGAGATCAAGCGCCTCTTGGCCGACGAGATCGCCCGGGTGATGGAACCGGTCGCCCGCCCTCTGCCGCTCTTTTCCAGGAAGCCGCAGGTGGTGCTGGTGGTCGGGGTGAACGGCTCGGGCAAGACGACGACGATCGGCAAGCTCGCCAGCCAGTTCCGCGCCGCCGGCAAGAGCGTGATCATTGCCGCGGGCGACACCTTCCGCGCCGCCGCCGTCGAGCAGCTTCAGGTCTGGGGCGAGCGGGCCGGGGTGCCGGTGCTGACCGCCCCCGAAGGGTCCGACC
>RFKM01000295.1 GCA_003694465.1 Alphaproteobacteria bacterium | reverse complement strand
GTGTTGTCTTCGGCGCCGCCGATCGCCCGAACCCTGTAGTCGGTGAAGGCGGTGAAGCCCTCGATGCCCGAGATCGTGCTCTGGGTCGCGGCCTTGCTGAAGCCGAAGATACCCCGCACGGTGTCGAACAGAAGCACGCCGATGTGGTCGCGGGTGGCGAAGACGTCGGCGAACAGGTCGTCTTGGCCGCTGCCGCCGAAATACCTGTCGCGGGCGTCGATGTCGCGGTTCCCGATCCAGACGTTGAACAGGTCGCCGCCGGCCCCGCCAAGGACGCGGTCGTCGCCCCGCCCGCCGACGAGGATATCGTCGCCGCCACCCCCCTTGATGATGTCGTTGCCGTCCAGCCCGTCGATATCGTCCGAGCCGGGGGTTCCGATCAGCCGATCGTTGTCGTTGGTTCCGACAATGCTGTTGTAGCCGGCCATCTCACCCTCCTTATCAAGCTTTATGATAAGTTATCCATAACAAATGCGCAGCGCCTTGCGCTGGATCAAACCTGCATCGGAAAGTCGGGTTTTTGGGCCGCCGGCGACAGACGACCGCCCAGGGCGCCGCCCTCGACGCCTCGCCAGCCGGGGGAAGGCGGCGCGACGGGCCCGCCGATCGACTCGGAGCCGGCCCGTTCGCCTCAGCCCTCGAGCGCGCAGAGAATCCGCTCGGCCGCTGCGGCGGGGCTCGCCTCGCCCGCCTCGACCTTGGCGCCAAGCTCGTCAACCAGGGCGCGCACCCGCGGGTTTTTCTGAAGCCGGGCCAGAAGGGCGCCGTGCAGCTCTTCCTCGAACCAGCGGCGCGCCTGTTCGGCGCGGGTCCTGTCCCAGAATCCGTTGTCCTTGCGCCATGCCACCAGCGCCTGCATCGCCTTCCAGGCTTCCGGCAGGCCCTCGCCGGTGAGGGCCGAAACCATCATCGCCTTGGGAAATCCCTCGGGGTCTTGCGGGCGCTTGCGCAAAAGGCGCAGGGCGCCGGCATAGTCGGCGCAGGTGCGCATCGCCGTCTCGCGCAGCGCGCCGTCGGCCTTATTGACGAGGATCAGATCGGCCATCTCCATGATCCCGCGCTTGACCCCCTGCAACTCGTCGCCCCCGGCCGGGGCGATGAGCAGAACGAAAAGGTCGGCCATCCCGGCGACCATGGTTTCCGACTGGCCGACGCCGACCGTCTCGATCAGCACCACGTCGAACCCCGCCGCCTCGCACAGGGCGATCGCCTCGCGGGTGCGCCGGGCAACGCCGCCGAGCTGGCTTTGCGAGGGCGAGGGGCGGATGAAGGCCTCGGGCTGGCGGGCGAGGCGCTCCATCCGGGTCTTGTCGCCGAGGATCGAGCCGCCCGAACGCGCCGAGGACGGATCGACCGCCAGCACCGCCACCTTCAGCCCCCGTTCGATGAGATACATGCCGAAGGCCTCGATGAAGGTCGATTTGCCCACGCCCGGCGTGCCCGAAAGGCCGATGCGCAGCGCCTGCCGGCCGCGGCGGCCCACCGCCTCGATGAGCCGCATCGCCTCGGCCCGATGGTCGGGGCGGGCGCTCTCGACCAGGGTGATCGCCCGGGCGAGGGCGCGCCGTTCGCCGTTCAGGATGCGCTGGGCGAGGTCTTCGATCTGCATCGCGGCTCTCCTTTCCGGCCTGTCTTGCCCGGGGCGTGCAAAGATGTCCAGATGGCAGGGTGGGGGCGGCGTGCTAGCATCGGGCGTGGGCATGATTCGAACCTTCTTCCCCCGGCGCTGGGCCCGGGCGGCTCTCGCCAGCCTGCTGTCGGTGCAGCTGCTGGCCGGCGCTGCGGCGGCCGACAGCGAGGAATTGCGCTTTTCGGTGCGGCTGGGCGGTGTCACGATCGGCGAACTGGTGCTGGCCATCAATACCGGCGCCGGTGTCTATGCGGCCAAGGGCGTGTTTCACACGACGGGCCTTGCGGGGCTGCTCGCCCGGGTCCGATTCACCATGACCGCGCGGGGGCAGGGCGCACCGCCGCGGGCCGTGCCGGAACATTATTCCGAAGACATGGACACCGGGCGGCGGGTCTCATCATCCAGCCTGTCCTTCCCGCCGGGCAGCGGCCGGCTTGACCCGCTCACGGCCATGCTCTCGATCCTGCGCAACCGCCCGGCCAGCCAGGGCTGCAGCTTCGCGGCCCGAACCTTCGACGGCCAGCGTGTCATGGGCGCGCAAGTGCGCCCCGGGTCCGGCGCCCACGAGACCGGGCTGACCTGCGAGGGCCGGCTGGAGCGTCTGTCCGGCTACGGGCCCGACGAGCTTGCCGAGGCGAAAGGGTTCGACTTTTCGGTCCACTTCGTGCCGGACGGGGCGTTGCTCCGGGTCGACCGGGCCCGGACCGAGACCGTTCACGGCACGGTCACCCTTGTGCGCCGTTGACCGGGGGGCGATAACCCCGCCATGCCCGCGCTGCCGATCGAATCCGCGCTGCCCGAGCTTCGCAAGGCGCTTGCCGAGCGGGGTCTGGCGGTGCTGGTGGCGCCGCCCGGGGCGGGCAAGACGACGCGCGTGCCCCTCGCCCTGCTGGGCGCGGTGCCCGGCAAGATCGTCATGCTCGAGCCGCGCCGCCTTGCCGCCCGCGCCGCCGCCGAGCGCATGGCCGAAACCCTCGGCGAGGCCGTGGGGCAGACGGTCGGCTACCGCATCCGCGGCGAGGCGCGGGTCTCGAAGGCAACGCGCATCGAGGTGGTGACCGAGGGCATTCTTACACGAATCCTGCAATCGGACCCGTCTCTGGCCGGAATCGACGCGCTGATCTTTGACGAATTCCACGAACGCTCGCTGAACGCCGATCTTGGCCTCGCCCTCGCCTGGGAGGTGCGCGAGGCCCTGCGCGACGATCTGAAGCTCGTGGTCATGTCGGCAACGCTCGACGCCGAACCGGTGGCCGAGCTGCTCGGCGGCGCGCCGCTGGTGGTCAGCGAGGGGCGGTCGTTCCCGGTCGAAACCCGCTGGCGCGCGGCGCCCGTGCCCAAGACGATGCGCTTCGAGGAGGCCGCCGCAGAGCTCGTCTTGCAGGCGCTGGCCGAAACCGAAGGCGGCGTGCTGGTGTTCCTGCCCGGCGAGGCCGAGATCCGCCGCGTCGAGGCGCGCCTTTCCGGCCACCTGCCGCCAGACTGCCGCCTGCGCCCGCTCTTCGGGGCAATGGACCTTGCCGCCCAGCGCGCCGCCATTCGCCCCGAGCCGGAGGGGCGCAAGGTGGTGCTGGCAACCGCCATCGCCGAAACCTCGCTGACCATCGAAGACATCCGCGTCGTCGTCGATGCCGGACGGGCGCGCCGGGCGCGGGTCGATCCGGCCTCGGGCATGTCGCGGCTGGTCACCGAGCGCGTCTCAAGGGCCGAGGCCGAACAGCGGCGCGGGCGCGCCGGGCGGGTGGCGCCGGGCTGGTGTTACCGGATGTGGACGAAAGGCGAGGAAGGGGCGCTGCCCGCCTTTCCGCCCGCCGAGATCGAGGTGGCCGACCTTGCGCCGCTCGCCCTCGATCTGGCGCTCTGGGGCGCCGGCGACGGAGAGGGGCTGGCCTTTCTCACGCCGCCCAATCCGGGCGTTCTGGCCGAGGCCCGCGCCCTGCTGACCGCCCTTGGCGCACTCGACGCGGACGGTCGGATCACCGATCACGGCAAACGCCTCGCCGCCCTGCCGCTGCACCCGCGCATCGGCCACATGCTGCTGACGGCCGGCCGGCCCGCCGCGCCCCTCGCCGCCCTGCTCGAAGAGCGCGATCCGCTGCCGCGCGGCGCCGGTGCCGACCTTGCGCTGCGCCTTGACGCGGTGGATGACCCGTCGGCCTTCGCCCGCGCGCAGGGCCTCGCTCCGAACCGCGCCATCGTCGCGCGCATCCGCACCGAGGCGCGCCGCCTTGCCCGCCTCGCGCCCGAGGCGCCCGACCCGCCGCTCACCCCCGCCCAGATGGCCGCGCTCGCCTATCCCGACCGGGTCGGCCTGCGCCGCAAGGGAAACGCCCCCCGCTACGTTCTCTCCGGCGGCCGGGGCGCGGTGGTCGAGGAAACCGACCCCCTCGCCAGCGCCCGCCTCATCGTGGTGACCGATACCGACGGTGCCCCGCGCGAGGCGAAGGTGCGCGTTGCCGCGGCGCTCACCGAGGCCGAATTGCGCGCCGTCCACGGAGCGGCGATCTCATGGCAGCGCCGCTGCGTCTGGTCGCGCCGCGAGGGGCGGGTGCTGGCCCGTCTGCAGGAATGCTTCGGCGCCATCGTGCTCGACGATCGGGTCTGGACCGACGCGCCGCCCGAGGCCATCTCCCGCGCGATGCTCGACGGCGTGCGCCAGCTCGGCCTGCGCCTTTCGCCCGCCGCTTCCCGCTTCATCGCCCGCGTCGAACTCCTGCGCGCCGCCGGCGAAGCGCTGCCGCCGATGGACGAGGCCAGCCTCATGGACAGCCTTGAAGCCTGGCTCCTGCCCTGGCTCGACGGCGTGAAGAGCGCCGACGACTGGAAG
>RFKM01000294.1 GCA_003694465.1 Alphaproteobacteria bacterium | reverse complement strand
GGGGATGCGCCACGGGCAGGTTTTCGGCCCCGACGGCGCCGAAGCGCCCTTCCTTGCCGATGCCGATGCGCCCGTCTGGCTCGACCTGCCGCGCGCACCCCGCCTTGCCCCGGCCGAGCTCGTGGTCGCCATCGGGCGCGTTGCCGCGGCGCGGCTGGCCGGCGGCGGGCCGTTCCCGCGCCCGGCCCCCCTTTACCTGCGCGCCGCCGATGCCGCCCCCCCGCGCGACCCGGCGCCGGTGATCCTGCCATGACACCGGCGCAAATGGCCGCTCTTCATGCCCGCGCCTTCCCGCGCGAGCGCCCGTGGAGCGCGGCCGAAATCGCGGCGCTGATGGACACGCCCGGCGGATTCGCGGTGACTGGCCCGTCCGGGTTCGCCCTTGGGCGGGCCATTGCCGGAGAGGCGGAACTGCTCACCATCGCCGTTGCCCCCGAGGCCCGCCGGCAGGGCCGGGGGCGCGCCCTGCTCGCCGCCTTCGAGGCCGAGGCCGCCCGCCGCGGCGCCGCGCGCGGTTTTCTGGAGGTGGCCGAAGACAATGCCGCGGCGCGGGCGCTCTATGCAGCCGCCGGCTGGCAAGAGACGGGCCGCCGCCCCGGCTACTACGCCCTTGCCGGCGGCGGGCGGGTCGATGCGCTGCTCATGGACAAGGCGCTGGCGCGGTGACAAGGCCGGCGGGCGTGTTCACGAAGTCGTGAACCGGCATTCTGCACGTTTGCCCTGCGGAAATTTCCCCCAAACCCTTTTCCTTCGCCCAATATGGGACTACGGACAGAACATATCCGGGAATCTGAATATGCACACCTACCTCCCCATTGCCGAGATTTCGGCCTCGGTCCCCGTTCTCTTCGGTCTTGGCCTCGTTGTCGGGGTGATGTCGGGGCTGTTTGGCGTTGGCGGCGGGTTCATCCTCACGCCGCTTCTGTTCATGATCGGCATTCCTTCGACCATTGCCGTCGGCACTCAGGGCAACCTGATCGTCGGCTCGTCGTTTTCCGGCCTGCTGGCCCATCTTCGGCGCAAGACGGTCGATTTCCCCATGGGTATCGCGCTGCTGATCGGCGGGCTGGCGGGCTCGTTCTTCGGGGTGCGCCTGTTCCACTGGCTGACCACGCTCGGGCAGATCGACCTTGTCATCAAGCTTTCCTATGTCGGGCTGCTCGGGACCATCGGCGCGCTGATGATGGTCGAGGCGCTGACGGCCCTGCGCCGGCGCAAGTCGGCCGGCAAGGTCTCGATCAAGCGCAAGCACCACAACTGGATTCACGGGCTGCCCTTCCGCTACCGGTTCCGCGCCTCGGGGCTTTACATCTCGGTCATTCCGCCGCTCGGCATCGGCGTGCTGGTGGGGGTGATGGCGGCGATCATGGGGGTTGGCGGCGGGTTCATCATGGTGCCGGCGATGATCTACCTGCTCAACATGCCGACCAAGACGGTCATCGGAACCTCGCTCTTCCAGATCACCTTTCTGGCCGGCTTCACGACCATGATGCAGGCCACGACCAACTTCACCGTCGATTTCGTGATGGCCTTCTACCTGCTGATCGGCGGCGTCGTCGGCGCCCAGATCGGCACCCGGCTCGGCGCGAAGCTTGATGCCGAAACCCTGCGGGTGCTGCTGGCCGGGCTGGTTCTGGCGGTCAGCGTGAAAATCGCCGTCGAGCTGGCGCTGCCCCCGGCAGAGGTGTATTCGATCGTTGGGGGGTAAGGAAATGTCTCTGACCACACGCGAAGCGAAGATTTCTTTCTTGACGCAACGCTGCGACGAAATGAATGTGCTGGACCTATTCACATTCTTGAAGTTATAGACGGCGCCATGCAGATCTACCTCCCGATCGCCGAAATCTCGGTCAACGCCTATCTGCTCCTCGGGCTCGGGGGGCTGGTGGGATTCCTGTCGGGGATGTTCGGCGTTGGCGGCGGCTTCCTGCTGACTCCGATGCTCTTTTTCATCGGCATTCCGCCGGCGGTAGCGGTGGCGACCGAGGCGAACCAGATCGTCGCCTCGTCGTTTTCGGGGGTTCTGGCGCATCTGCGCCGGCGCACCGTCGACATCAAGATGGGGATCGTCCTGCAGACCGGTGGCCTGCTCGGCGCCGGCCTCGGCATCCAGATCTTCAACTCCCTGAAGGCGATGGGGCAGGTGGACCTGCTGGTCAAGCTCTCCTACGTGGTCTTTCTCGGCATTGTCGGTGGGCTGATGTTCATCGAATCCGTGCGCGCGCTCATGAAGAGCCGGGGCGGCGCCCCGATGCCGACGCGGCGCCGGCACAACTGGGTGCACGCCCTGCCCTTCAAGATGAAGTTTCGCGCCTCCGGCCTCTACATCTCGGCGATCCCGCCACTGATGATCGGGGTCGTGGTCGGCATCCTCGCCGCGATCATGGGCGTGGGCGGCGGTTTCATCATGGTTCCGGCGATGATCTACATTCTCGGCATGCCGACGAAGGTCGTCGTCGGCACCTCGTTGTTCCAGATCATCGTGACCACCGCCTTTACCACGATGATGCATGCCACCACCAACCACACCGTCGACATCGCGCTGGCGCTGCTTCTGCTGACCGGGGGCGTCATCGGCGCCCAGCTCGGAACCCGGGTGGGGCTGAAGATGCGCGCCGAACAGCTGCGGGTGCTGCTCGCCATGATGGTGCTCGGGGTCTGCATCAAGCTCGGGCTCGACCTGCTGCTGGAGCCGTCCGAACCTTACTCGATCGGGCCGGGGGGCCATTGACATGACACGTTTCACCGCGCTCATCGTGGCCCTGTTTGCCACCGTCTTCCTGCCGGCGGGCGCAGCACGGGCCGAATCGCTCGTCGCCGGGCTGAGCCAGAACGCCGTCCAGATCACGGCGACCTTTGTCGGCTCCGAGATCCTGATCTTCGGCGCCATCAAGCGCGATGCGCCGATACCCGAAGGCGACATGGGGGTGATCGTCACCGTCGAGGGCCCGTCCGAGCCGATCACCGTGCGCCGCAAGGAAAAGCGCATGGGCATCTGGGTGAACACCGATGCCGTCGAGGTCAGCTCGGCGCCAACCTTCTATGCCATCGCCACGACCGGCCCGTTCCACGATCTCGTCTCCGAGAACGTCGACAAGCTGTTGCACATCTCGATTCCGGCCTCGATCAAGATCTATGACCGCTCCCAGGTCGAAGACCCGGAAAACTTCGCCGAGGCGGTGCGGCGGATCCGCGAGAAAAGCGGGCTCTACAAGCTTGACGAAGGCGGCGTGACGCTGCGCGAAAACACCCTCTTCGATGCCCGCATCGAACTGCCGGCGAACCTCACCGAAGGCACCTATGAGACGCGGATCTTCCTCACCCGCGGTGGCAAGGTGGTGACCGAAACCGTTTCCTCGATCGACGTGCACAAGGTCGGCCTCGAGCGCTGGCTCTACAAGCTCGCCCACGAACAGGCGGTGCTCTACGGGCTGATGTCGCTGGCCATCGCCGTGGCGGCGGGCTGGGGCGCCTCGACCTTCTTCCGGGTGTTCTTCAACAGCTAGCGGCGCAGATTCGCTGAAGCGTCCCAAGCCACCGTATTCGGGTCAGCGCGACATCCTCTAACCGGCGAGGGCGATGATCCGCGCCGCCGCCTCGGCCAGCGTTGCCGGTTCGAGGTCGGGCAGGTCGAGCCGGGCAAGGCGCGGGGCCTCGTCGCGCGAGATCCGCCGGTAGCGCGGGTCGTAATGTTCTTCGATGAGTTCCGCCGACATGGTGGCGAAATCGCCCGCCGCCGCCAGCGCCCGCCAGCGCGCCACCCGCTCGCGGCCATGAAAGCGCACGAGCTTGTCGAGAATCGCATCGAGGCGGGCGGGGTTCGAGGTGAGGTCGGGATATTGCGAGACGAGATGCCCGGCGCGAGCGGCCAGCGGCGCCGCGATCTCGATGCGCCCGGCGCGGATCATCTTCTTCCACAGCTCCGGCGGAACGAGAACCTGCCCGATCTTCGAGCTTTCGGCCTCGACGAAGACCGGCCGCGCCGGATCGAGCGCGGAAAGCGCCATGGCAAGGCGTGTCTCGAAGGCCTTCTGCGAGGGCTGGCGCTCCCCCATCGGCCCGAAGACCGAACCGCGGTGCTCGGCCATCG
Source organism: Alphaproteobacteria bacterium (assembly GCA_003694465.1). GTDB lineage: Bacteria > Pseudomonadota > Alphaproteobacteria > Rhodobacterales > Rhodobacteraceae > RFKM01. Next base: position 1,317 of record RFKM01000294.1, on the reverse strand, counting down.
CCTCGAGGTCGATCACCTGCGCGCCCTGCGCCGCCATCTCGTGGAGCAGCCGGGTCTTGGCCGTGCCGGTGCCGCCGTCGATGACGACGACCCGCGCCGCAAGGGGCGTTTGGTAAAGGGCCCGGACCACCAGCGCGCGGTAGCTCTTGTAGCCGCCCTTGATGGTATCGACGCGCCAGCCGATCTCGCGCAGGATCGCCGCGAAAGATCCCGAGCGCTGACCGCCGCGCCAGCAATAGACCAGCGGGCGCCAGCTGCCGTTGCGTTCGGCCAGCGGGCCTTCGAGGTGGCGGGCGGCATTGCGCGAGACCAGCGCCGCGCCCACCTTGCGGGCCTTGAACGGCGCCTCCTGAACGTAGATCGTGCCCACCCGCGCGCGCTCTTCGTCCGAGAGCACCGGCAGGCTGAGCGCGCCGGGGATGTGATCTTCGGCATATTCCGAGGGCGAGCGCACGTCGATGATGTCGTCGAAGGGGAGCGTGCCAAGATCGGCAAGGCTTTCGAGCGTGATCGGCATGGCAGACCTCTTTTCCGTCGGCACCTCCTAGCGCGGCACGGGGCGACAGGCCAGAGCCCCTTGCGCCTTGGGCCGCTCTTTGCCAGACCGGCGCAAGGAGAGCCGCCATGAAACATCTCTTGCCAAGGGCCGTCTGGCCCGCCGCCCTTGTTCTTGCCCTTGCCGCCCCGGCCACGGCCGAAGGCACCGAGGCCTCGGGCTGGCGCCTTGTCTCGGTGGCGGGGCTGGAGGCCCTGCCCGGCGGGCGGATTGCCTTTTCGGCTGACGGGGCGGTGTTCGGCAGCACCGGGTGCAACCGCTTCACCGGAACCGTGGTCGCCGCCCCGGGGATGCTCGATTTCAACCGCCCCCTCGCCAGCACCCGCAAGGCCTGCCCCGGCGATCTGGAGGAGCAGGAGCGGCGCGTGCTCGAGGCGCTCTCCGGGCCGGTTTCGGTCGCCTATGACCCGGTGTCCGACCGGATGACGCTCGTTCCGGCGAACGGGCACGCGGTTCTGGCTTTCGAGCGCGACCCGTAGGCTGTTTCTTGGCAAGGCGCGGGCAAACGGCTAGACACGGCCCGACGCCGCCCAGGGCGCCTTTCGGGATCGTGACATGACCAGCAAACGCACCCTGCTCGTTCACATCGGCGTGCACCGCACCGCGACCAGCTCGATCCAGGCGCATCTGCAGCAGCACAAGGGCCTGCTGCTCGACCAGGGGGTGATGCTGGCCAACGGTCGCGGCCGTCAGCAGCGGCTTGTCAACGACCTGTTCTCCGGCGCCCGGACCCCGGACGAGGTGGCCGAGGCGCTCGAACG
>RFKM01000293.1 GCA_003694465.1 Alphaproteobacteria bacterium | reverse complement strand
TCGGCATCGGGGAAGACGGTCTTGCCGGCCTCACGCCCGCCGCCCGCGCCGTCGTCGAGTCGGCCGAGGTCATTCTCGGCGGCGCGCGCCACCATTCGCTGACCCCCGAACTCGATGCGCGGCGCATCGCCTGGCCCTCGCCCTTCGACGCCCTCGAGGGCACCCTGCGCGAAATGCGCGGCCGGCGCGTCGTGGTGCTGGCAACGGGCGATCCGCTCTGGTTCTCGGTAGGCGAACGCATCGGCCGGGCCTTTTCGCCGGACGAGATCGCCTATCACCCGCAGGTCTCGGCCTTCCAGCTGGCGGCGGCGCGCCTCGGCTGGTCGATGTCGGAGGTGGAAACCCTTACCGTCCACGGCCGCCCCGTCGAGCAGATGATCGCCTTCATCCAGCCGGGCGCGCGGCTGCTGATCCTTACCACCGGGGCCGAAACCCCGGCCCGAATCGCCGCCTTCCTTGCCGAACGCGGCTTCGGCGAAAGCCGCCTGACCGTGCTGGCCAACATGGGCGGGCCCAACGAGGCGCGGTTCGAGGCCACCGCCGAGGGCTGGAATCACGAGGTGCCGGCCTTCAATACCCTCGCGGTCGAATGCATTGCCGCGCCCGACGCGGCCCTGCTGCCGCGCGTGCCCGGCCTTGCCGACGACCTGTTCGAGCACGACGGCACCATGACCAAGCGCGAGGTGCGCGCGGTCACCATCGCCCGGCTGATGCCGATGCGCGGCGCGCTTCTGTGGGACATCGGCACAGGTTGCGGCTCGATCGCCGTCGAATGGATGCGCGCGGCGCGCTTCACCCGCGCCATCGGCATCGAGCCCCGGGCCGACCGCCGGGCGATGGCGGCGGCCAATGCCCTCGCCCTCGGCGTGCCCCGCCTCGAACTGGTCGAGGGACAGGCGCCCGAGGCGCTCGACGGGCTCGAAGCGCCCGATGCCATCTTCATCGGCGGCGGCCTTTCGGAAGAAACCTTCCAGGCGGCATGGGCGGCGCTGAAACCGCTGGGGCGGCTCGTCGCCAATGCCGTGACGCTGGAAAGCGAGGCGGTTCTTGCCGCCCTGCAAAAGCGCCACGGCGGCGATCTGGTCCGGCTGCAGGTTTCGCGCGCCGAGGCCATCGGCCCGCACACCGGCTGGCGCCCCTTCCGCCCCGTCACCCAATGGAGCCTCGTGAAACGATGACCGGCAAGCTCATCGGCGTTGGCCTCGGCCCGGGCGACCCGGAGCTGATGACGCTGAAGGCGGCGCGGCTGATCGCCTCGGCGCCTGTGATCGCCTACCCGGCCCTGCCGGGCACGGAGAGCTTCGCCCGGCGCATCGCCGCCGCCCATATCGCCCCGGGCACCCGCGAGATCGTCATGGACGTGCCGATGACGCGCGAACGCGCCCCGGCGCAAGCCGCCTATGACCTCGGCGCGGCCCGCATCGCCGAGGCGCTCGAAAGCGGGCACGACGTGGTGGTGCTCTGCGAGGGCGACCCGTTCCTTTACGGCTCGTTCATGTATCTGCACGCCCGGCTGCGCGGGCGCTTCCCGGTCGAGGTGGTGCCGGGGGTGACCTCGCTCACCGCCGCCGCCGCCCGGGCCGAGCGCCCCCTCGCCGCCCGCAACGAAAGCTTCGCGGTGCTGCCGGCAACGCTGGACGACGCAAGCCTGCGCCGCCGCCTTGGCGAGGCCGACAGCGCCGCCATTCTCAAGGTCGGCCGGCAGCTGGCGCGGCTGCGGGTGCTGCTCGGGGAGATGGGCCTTCTGGAGCAGGCCGTCTATGTGGAGCACGCAAGCCTGCCGGGCGAAGTCGTGCTGCCCCTCGCCGAAGCGCCCGACCCCGCCCCCTATTTCTCGATCATCCTCGTGACGAAAGGTGCCGACCCGTGGCTCAAACCCCGATCGTGATCGCGCTCAACCGCGCCGGCGAAGCCACCGCGTGGCGCGTCGCCGAAATCCTCGAGGCAAAGGTGCATGGCCGTGAAGGGCGGGTCGAAAGGGCCGACGCCTTCTTCGCCAACGCCCTCGACCATGTGCGCACGCTCTTTGCCGCGGGCGTTCCGGTCATCGGCGTCTGTGCCAGCGGCATCCTGATCCGCGCCGTTGCCCCGCTGCTGGCCGACAAGACCACAGAGCCGCCGGTGCTGTCGGTCTCGGACGATGGCGCGGTGGTGATCCCGCTGCTTGGCGGCCACCGGGGCGCCAACCGCCTCGCCGCCCGGATTGCCGAAGGGTTGGGGGCAACCGCTGCCGTTACCACCGCCGGCGACATAGCGCTTGGCGTCGCGCTCGACGAGCCGCCCGCCGGGTGGGTGCTCGCCAATCCCGAAAACGCGAAGGCGGCGATGTCCGCACTGCTCGGCGGCGCGGCGGCGCGTGTCGTTGGCGACGAGGCGCCGCAGGCGACGTGGCTCGCCCCGCTCGAGACCACCGCCGCGGGCGATGCGCCGGCCATCGACCTCATCTGCACCACCGAACGCCGGACGGTGACGTCGCCGCATCTGCTCTATCATCCGCAGCGCTTCACCCTCGGCGTGGGCTGTGCCCGAAATTGCCCGCCGCAGGAGCTGATCGACCTCGTCGAGCGCATGTTGCAGGAGGCCGGTGTCGCGCCGGGAGCGATCCGGTGCATCGCCACCCTCGATCTCAAGGCCGACGAGCCGGCGATGCACGCGCTGGCCCGTCATCTGGGCCGTCCGCTGCGCCTGTTCACCGCCGAAGAGCTCGAGCGTGAGACCGCGCGCAGCGTGACCCCTTCGCCGGTGGTCTTTGCCGAGGTCGGCACCCATGGCGTGGCCGAAAACGCCGCTCTGGCCGCGGCCGGACCCGAGGCCGCGTTGGCCCATCCCAAGCAAAAGACGGCCATGGCCACCGCCGCCCTCGCGCAAGCCCCGGGCCCCATCGCCGAATTGCGCGGCCGGGCGCGCGGGCGGGTTTCGATCGTCGGCATCGGCCCCGGGCAGGCCAGCTGGCGCACCCCGGAGGCAAGCCGGATGATCCAGGAGGCCGACGAGCTTGTCGGATACGGGCTGTATCTCGATCTGCTCGGCCCCCTCGCCGCCGGCAAGCCGAGGCAGGAATTTGCCCTCGGCGAAGAAGAGGCCCGCTGCCGCTACGCGCTCGAGCGGGCCGGCGAGGGCCGGCGCGTGGCGCTGGTCTCGTCGGGCGATGCCGGCATCTACGCCATGGGGGCGCTGGTCTTCGAGCTTGTCGACCGCTCTGCCGATGCCGGCGGCGTTTCGGATGCGGCACGGCGGGTCGAGATCGTTTCGGCCCCCGGCATCTCGGCGCTGCAGGCCGCCGCCGCCCGGGCCGGCGCGCCGCTCGGCCACGACTTCTGCGCCATCTCGCTTTCCGATCTGCTGACCCCGCGCGAGGACATCCTGCGCCGCCTCAGGGCCGCCGCCGAGGGCGACTTCGTGATCGCCTTCTACAACCCGGTCTCGAAGCGCCGGCGCACCCTGCTGGCCGAGGCGCGCGACATCCTGCTCGCCCATCGCCCGGCCGAGACGCCGGTTCTGCTCGCCTCGAATCTCGGGCGGGAGGGCGAAACCATACGCTACCGGATGCTTGGCGAGCTCGACGTCGATGACGTCGACATGCTGACGGTGGTCCTCGTTGGCTCGTCCAATTCGCGCCTCGTCCAGAGGGGCGAGGGCGCGCGGATGTATACCCCCCGCGGTTACGGGCGGAAAATTGATGGAGATCTGGCATGAAGGTTCATTTCATCGGCGCGGGGCCGGGCGACCCCGAGCTGCTCACCCTCAAGGCCCAGCGCCTGATCGCATCCTGTCCGGTCTGCCTCTATGCCGGCAGCCTCGTGCCGCCCGAAGTGGTGGCTGGCGCGCCGGAAGGAGCACGGGTGCTCGACACCGCCGCGATGACCCTTGACCAGACCCACGCCGAGATCCTCGCCGCCCGCGACCGGGGCGAAGACGTGGCGCGGGTGCATTCGGGCGATCCGTCGCTCTATGGCGCCATCGCCGAGCAGATCCGGCGGCTGCGGGCCGACGGCATCGACTACGACATCGTGCCCGGCGTGCCCGCCTATGCCGCCGCTGCCGCCGCTCTCGGGCAGGAGCTGACCATTCCGGAGATCGCCCAGTCGATCGTCCTGACCCGGGTGAGCATGCAGTCGACCTCGATGCCCCCCGGCGAGACCCTCGAGAACTTCGCCCGCACCGGCGCGACGCTGGCCATTCACCTCGGCGTGCGCAACCTGCGCGAGATCGAGCGCGTGCTCACCCCCCATTACGGCGCCGACTGCCCGGTGGTGGTGGCCTATCGCGTCGGCTGGCCCGACGAGAAGCTGATCCGTGGCACGCTGTCGGACATCCGTCCCAAGGTGCGCGCCGAAAAGATCACCCGAACCGCGCTGATCCTCGTCGGCCCGGCGCTTGGCGAGGCGCGCGACTTTCGTGATTCGGCCCTCTACGACCCGGCAAAGCCACACGTGCTCCGCCCCGTGGCCGGGGTCGACCTGGTGGAAGAGCACAACATCTGAACCCGCCCGCGCGCGCTCCGGTAACCTTGTCTTGACCGAATCGGATGACCCTGCATGCTGAAACCATGGAGGGACTGGCATGTACGGCCTGATCGACGAACTGCCGCGTGAAATCCGCGAAGGGCTGGAAGCGGCCCGTCGGCGCGACCTGAAGCGCACGAAGCGCCTGCGCGTCGTGGTCGGCCCCGAGGCCTATCCGATCTTCGATTTCGGCGAGAACGGGTTTTCGGTCGATCTCGACACCGCGCCCGAGCTGCGGGGGCTGGTCGACATCCATGATGGTGCCCGCCACCTCTACCAGTGCCTGATCGTGCGCGGCGAGGTCGAAAACGGGCGGATGCGCTACGAGTTCAAACGCCACACCCCGGTCAGCGAGGGGCCTGCGCGCGATTTCGTCGTCGATGAGAACGCCCCCGTCGCCCTGATCGGGCGCTGATCGGTCAGCCCTTCCGAAGCCCGGAAGCACCCCGGAAATACGCCTTCGATGTGTCTTGCGCACGACGCCCCGGCGCGCGCGTCGCCGCGTTGCGCTGGTGGCGCACCTTCGGTTCAGTGCCCGGGGCGCGCCTTCGGCGCGATGAACCGAACCCGCCCATCCCCGCGCCGCTCTGCGCGCCGGGCGGGTGCTTCGATCTCACGCAGCATGCTCCGAAAT
>RFKM01000292.1 GCA_003694465.1 Alphaproteobacteria bacterium | reverse complement strand
GCCATGGCCGGCTTGGGGCTTCGAGTGATCGCCTTCACGCGGGGCGAGGGCGCGCCGGGAGCCGACCCGGGCGCGGCGGAGGGGCTGAGCTTTCTCGGCCTCGTCGGCCTGATCGACCCGCCGCGCCCCGAGGTGAAGGCCGCCGTCGAGGCCGCTCGCCGGGCGGGGATCCGGGTGATCATGGTGACCGGCGACGGCGCGCTGACCGCGCAGGCCATTGCCCGGCAGATCGGCCTTGCCGTCGACCGGCCCATCGAGGGGGCAGAGCTCGATGCGATGGACGACGCGGCGCTGCGGGCGGCGCTCGAGGGCGAGGTGCTCTTTGCCCGGACCACGCCGGCCCACAAGATGCGCCTTGTGAAGGCGCTGCAGGCGCGCGGCGAGATCGTCGCCATGACCGGCGATGGCGTGAACGACGCCCCGGCCCTGAAGCAGGCGGACATCGGCATCGCCATGGGGATGCGCGGCACCGATGTTGCCCGCGACGCGGCCGACCTCGTTCTGCTCGACGACAATTTCGCCACCATCGTGCGGGCGATCCGCGAGGGGCGGCGTCAGTTCGAGAACCTGCGCAAGTTCGTGCGCTACCTGCTCAGCTCGAATGCCGGCGAGGTGCTGGCCATCGTCGCCAACCTCCTGATGGGCGGGCCGCTGATCCTGCTGGCACCGCAGATTCTGTGGATGAACCTCGTCACCGACGGGATCACAGCCGTCGCCCTCGGCGCCGAAAGAGCCACGCCGGGCACGATGAACCGCCCGCCCCGCGCGGCGGGCGAGGGCGTGATCGGCCGGGCGGGGCTGGCGATGATTCTCGCCTTCGCGGCCTACACCGGGCTGGCGACGCTATGGGTGTTCGGCCATTTCCTCGCCGCGGGCGACGCGGCGCTGGCCCGGACGGCGGCGTTCACGGCGATGATCTTCTTCGAGAAATTCTCGGTCTTTGCCTTCCGCTCGTTTCACCATGCGAATTTCACCATCGGCTGGTTTTCGAACCGGCTGTTGATCGGGGCGCTCGGCCTATCGCTCGGGGCGCAGCTTGCCGCCGTCTATTGGCCGCCGCTGCAGGGGCTCTTGCACACCGTGCCGCTGGGCCTTGAACACTGGGCCGTGATCGGACTTCTGGTCGTGCCGTTGATCGTTGTGCCGGAAGCCGTCAAGCTGCTGCGCCGCGCCGGGTGAGCCGGGGGTTTCCCACCCCCGGACCCCCGGGGAGTATTTTGGCTAGGAAAAGGGTCAGGCAAAGCGCGCCGGATCGGTTTCGGAGAGGGTGCGGGCGTCAAGCGCGCTCTGGCGGCCGGTGACCCGGTCTGCAACCAGCCGGCTTGCCCCGGGGGCTGTAAGAAAGCCAAATCCCCCCTGCCCTGCGCACCAGACGAAGGCGTCGTCCTGCGGGGCCGGGCCGAGCACGACGTTGCCGTCTGGGGCGAAGGTGCGCAGCCCGGCCCAGTTGGCGATCATCCGGGTGACCGGGGTCGTGACCCGGTCTTCCCAGCGGGCGATGCCTTCGGCGAGCACCATGTCGTCGGCCCAGGCATCGTGCGGGGTGGTCGGTTCGGCATCGGCGGGCGAGATCAGCAGGGCGCCGGCGTCGGGCTTCATGTACCACGATTCGCCGGCGCCGAAGGTCATCGGCCATGGGCTCGGGTCAAACCCCTCGGGGGCGGCGACACGGGCGATCGAGCGGCGTTTCGGCACGAGGCCGATCGGGGCAAGGCCCGCCATGCGGGCGACCGCGTCGGCCCAGGCGCCGGCGGCGTTGACAAGCACGCGCGCCTCGTGCGTGGCGCCGCCGGCCTCGACCTGCCAGCCCTGCGCGGTGCGGCGGATCTTCTCGACCTTTGCGCCGGTGACGATCTGTCCGTTGGCCCGCACGGCGCGGGCGTAGCTCTGGATCATCCGGTCGGTGTCGATGTCCCAGGCCTCTTCGTCCCAGCCCGCGGCAACGACCCGCGCCGGGTCGAGCACCGGCACCTTCTGGCGCGCCTCGTCGACGCTGATGGGGGTGAGGCGGTAGTCGGCGATGTTGCGCGCGAGCGTTTCTTCCTCGCCGGCGCCGGCGATGAACATGACGCCGCGCGGCGAAAGCCAGCCCTCGGCACTCAGGAAGTCGTCTTTCGAGGCGCGCGCGAGCGCCACCGTCGCGTGGGGGCCGTGTTCGTGCACATAGAGCGCCGCCGACCGGCCCGAGGCATGGTAGGCCAGTGCCGTCTCGGCCTCGAGCAGGGTCACGCGCCCGAACTCGGCGAGCCGCGCCCCGGCCGACACGCCGGCAATGCCGCCGCCGATGATCAGAAAGTCGTCCATGGGGGCGAGGTTGCCATGACCGCGCCGGAAGGAAAAGCCCCGATCAATCGTGGCGCAGCACCAGCACCGAGCGCCGCGAGTGACGGACGATGCGCGCCGCGTTCGAGCCGAGCAGGTAGTCGCGCAGCTGCGGGCTGTGTGCGCCGATGAGGATCAGATCGGCGTCGATCGCCTCGGCCGTCGCAATGACCCGGTCGTAGGGCGTGCCGGAGGCGACATGCGGCGTCGCCTCGAGGCCGGCCCGCGCGAGGGCCTGCGAAAGCTCCTCACGCGCGCGCTTTCGCTGTTCGCTTTCGAACGACTTGTCGAAATAGGAGCCGACCATCGCCGTGCCCACGTCGGGCACCACGGTCACCACATGCAAGGTGCCGGCCCACGGCGCGCTGAGCTCCTTTGCCGCGGCGAGCAGGCGGTCGGTCTCCTCGGGGATCGCGACATCGACGGCAACGAGAACGGTCTTGAACATGGCGGTCTCCTCAGAACGGCGGCTGCGTGGCCCGCGGGCGTTGGATGAAGGCGATCATCAGGATCAGGAGGATCGCCGGGATGAAGAACAGCTCCTTCGGCATCCGCTCGTTCTC
>RFKM01000291.1 GCA_003694465.1 Alphaproteobacteria bacterium | reverse complement strand
GCCGCCACCCGCGTATCGGCGGCGATGGCGGCGCGGATCTCCTCCTCGGCGCGCCGCAGGTCGCTGTCATAGGAAACGCCGAACACCATCTCCGCCCGCCGGGTGGGGTAGACCGAGTAATTGGTGATCGGCGCCGACCAGAGATTACCATTCGGCACGATGATCTTGACGTTGTCCGCCGTCGCCAGTTCCGTGTTGAACAGCGTGATCGCCTTCACCGTGCCCGAAAACCCGCCGGCCTCGATGAAATCGCCCAGCCGGAAGGGCCGGAAGGCGACCAGCATCACCCCGGCCGCCAGATGCGAAAGCGTGCCCTGCAGCGCCAGTCCGACTGCCAGCCCCGCCGCACCGATCAGTGCCACCAGCGAGGTCGTCTGGATCCCGAACCGGCCGAGGATGAACACCGCCGCCAGCGCCAGGATCGTATAGCGCGCCAGGCTCGCCAGGAAGGAAAAGAGCGTGGCGTCCAGTTCCTCGTATTTCAGCCCGAGGGCAACGATCCGGCGCTGGGCGAAACCCGACACCCAAAGCGCCACCACCGCGATGGCCAGCGCCCAGCCCAGATTGACGGCGAATTCCGTGGCCGCCGCGGCGGTGATCGGTGCCTCCATCAGATTCTGGCCTCCGTCCCTCGGGCGGTGGCGCCGCCGGCTGTTCGTGCCGCCGCGCTCACGCCTCCATGTCCCCGGTTCTGCGGAACGGGCCGTAGCCCGTCAGCACCTCGATCTCTTCATCCACCGCCTCGCGCTCGGCGACAAGGTATTTCGCCACCGCCCGCGCGAAGCCGGGATCGGCGAACCAGTGCAGGCTGTGGACCGGCGTGGGCAGATATCCCCGCGCCAGCTTGTGCTCGCCCTGCGCCCCGGCCTCGACGCGGGCAAGGCCCTGCGCGATCGCGTATTCGATGGCGCGATAGTAGCACAACTCGAAATGCAGGCACGGGTGATGCTCGACACAGCCCCAATAGCGGCCGAACAGCGCGTCGCGGCCAATGAAATTCAGCGCCCCGGCAATCGGCACGCCGTCGCGCTCGGCCAGCACCAGCAGAACGTCGTCGGCCATGGTCTGGTGGACGATGTCGAAAAAGGCGCGGGTGAGGTAGGGCCGGCCCCATTTCCGCGCTCCAGTGTCCTGGTAGAATTCCCAGAAGGCCTCCCAATGCGCGGGCCTCAGCGCCGCGCCGGTCAGGGCGCGGATCGTGCCGCCGAACGCCGCCGCCTGCCGGCGCTCGCGCCGGATCGCCTTGCGCTTGCGCGATGACAGGGTGGCGAGAAAATCGTCAAAGCTGCCATAACCCGCGTTGTGCCAGTGAAACTGGCTGTGAGTGCGGTGAATGAGCCCCATCGCCGCGCCGGCCTCGGCCTCCTGCCCGGTGCAGAAGGTGGCGTGCAGCGAGGAAAGCCCGGCATCGGCGGCGAGCCGCACCGCCCCCTCGACCAGCGCCGCCATGCCGATGCGCTCGAACCCGGGCCGGACCAGAAAGCGCCGCCCCGTCGCCGGGGTGAAGGGGACGGCGATCTGCAGCTTGGGATAATACCGCCCGCCGGCCCGTTCCCAGGCATCGGCCCAGGAATGGTCGAAGACGTATTCGCCCATCGAGTGGCCCTTGAGATACATCGGCGCGGCGGCGATCGTCTTGCCGCCGAGATGGGCGGTCAGGTGGCGCGGCTCCCAGCCCGTGCCCGGCCCGACCGAGCCCGATTGCTCCAGCGCCAGCAGGAAGCGGTGAGTGGTGAACGGGTCGAACGGCCGCCCGGCGCCTTCGGGCGCGGCGCAGCCGTCCCAGTCTTCCGGGTCGATGCCCGACATCCCCTCGTGCAGGCGGATCTCGATTTCGGAGTCAGTCATGGCCAGCATTGGGCGCGGACGCGCCAGCGCCGTCAACCGGGCCGGCGCGCCGCATAGCCTTCAAAGGTGATGTTGTCGGCCTGCCGGCGCGCCTCCGCCTCCTCGTCGGGCGAGCGGACCGTCCATGTCAGCACCGGAACCCCGGCCTCCTTCAGCGCCTTCACGCGCGGATTGTCGAGGTCATGGGCATCGTGGGAAATGAAGCTTGCCCCGACCCGGTCGAAATCGCCGATGACGGCGAGATGGGCGCGGTGGTCATGCTCGAGCAGGGCTGAATCGGGGTCGTCCCAGGCATGGGTGGTCAGCCCGCGGGCGATGCCCGGCGCAAGGCGCGCCATTGCCGCCATCGCGTGCGGGTTGAACGACATCACCGCCACCGGCCCCTCGTAGCCTTCGAGCGCCCGGGCGACCGCCGCCTCGAGCGGGCCGACATCCTCGCCCATGGCGCCGTCCTGATCCTTGATCTCGATGAGCAGGGGCACGCGCCCGGCCACGAGGCGCAGGATCTCGGCCAGCGTCGGGATGCCCTCGCCATCGCCCTTGAGGGGGATCACGGCGAGTTGTGCCGCCGTGCGGGCACGCACCGGCCCATGCGCATCGGTCAGGCGGTCGAGCGCAGGGTCATGGAACACCATCGCCTCGCCATCGGCCGAGAGCTGCACGTCGATCTCGATGCCATAGCCGGCCTCGATCGCCGCGCGCACCGCCGCGCGCGAGTTTTCCGGCCGGCCTTCGGCGAGGTCGTGCAACGCCCGGTGGGCGATAGGCGCGACGAGAAACGCCCGTGGCAGGGGGACCGGGCGAACCGGCAGGTCGTCCTCGGTCATGGCCGGATCTGGAAGATGCCCTCGATCTCGACGGCAACCCCGAAGGGCAGGCTGGGCGCCGACACCGCCGAGCGGGTGTGCCGCCCGGCCTCGCCCAGCGCCTCGACGAGAAAGTCGGACGCGCCGTTGATGACCTTCGGCTGATCGCCGAAATCGGGGGTGGAATTGACGAAGCCGGTCAGCTTGACGACGCGCACGAGCCGGTCGAGGTCGCCCCCGCAGGCCGCCTTGAGCTGCGCGAGCAGGCCGATGGCACAGCTGCGCGCCGCCGCCGCGCCCTCTTCGACGCTCATGTCGGCACCGAGCTTGCCGGTGATGAACTTGCCGTCGGCCATCGAGATCTGCCCGGAGACGAAGACAAGATCGCCGACCACCGCCCAGGGCACGTAGTTTGCCGCCGGGGCCGGGGCCTCGGGCAGGGTCACGCCGAGTTCGGCCAGGCGGGCTTCATGGTTTGACATCGAGGCTCCTTTCTGCACAGTCCTGCGCGACGCTAACCGGGAATTCGGCGCAGGTAAACGGGCCCGTTGGCGCAAGAGAATGGTTCAATGTCACAAAGACTTGTCCTAATCTCGGACCAGAACCGCAAGCGGGAGCGAAGATGCCAAACCCCACCGCCGCCATGCTGGTGATCGGCGACGAGATCCTCTCGGGGCGCACCCGGGACAGCAACCTGCATCACCTTGCCGGCCGCCTGACCGCGCACGGGATCGACCTGCGCGAGGCGCGAATCGTCGGCGACGATCACGATGCCATCGTCGAGGCGGTGCGTGCGCTCTCGAAGGCCCACGATCACGTCTTTACCTCCGGCGGCATCGGCCCGACCCATGACGACATCACCGCCGATGCGGTTGCCGATGCCTTCGGCGCGGCGATCGACGTGCGTGAAGATGCCCGCGCGCTCCTGATGGCGTTTTTCGAGGCGCGGGGCGTCGAGGCGACCCCGGAGCGCCTGCGCATGGCGCGCATCCCCGAGGGCGCCCGGCTGATCGAGAACCCCGTCTCCGCCGCTCCCGGTTTCACGCTCGGCAATGTTCACGTGATGGCCGGGGTGCCGAAGGTGTTCGAGGCGATGCTCGATTCGCTCCTCGAGACGATCGCGGGCGGGCGACCCCGGCTCAGCCAGACCTTTCGCGTCGAACGGCCGGAAGGCGAGATCGCCGCGCCGCTGGCCGATCTGGCGGCGCGCTACCCCGAGCTTTCGATCGGGTCCTATCCGTTCCACGACAACGGCGTCTATGGCGCGAATATCGTCGTGCGCGGGTTCGACGGCGCGCAGGTCAATGCGGCCATGGTCGAACTCGGCCGCCTGTTCCCGGAGGCCAAGGCATGAACAAGCCCCTGAAACTGCCCGATGCCGCGCGCCTGATCGAGGT
>RFKM01000290.1 GCA_003694465.1 Alphaproteobacteria bacterium | reverse complement strand
GGAACGCCCTGGTAGAGGCCCGAAAGATCGTCCGGGTCGTCGATGCCCATTTCGTCGAGGATCTCGCGCGGGGCCTCTTCGGCAACCCGCAGCAGCACGTTTCGGGCCGGGGCGCGCCAAGGCTCGGGCAGCGCCTCGATCGTGTCGAGGGCGATGCGTTCGATGTCGTCGAGGCCGGGATCGGGGGTCATCAGAGGCCGCCGGTGCGCAGGTGCAGGGCCAGAATGGCGTGATACATCGGTGCCTCCGTGTTTGTGCCTATATGGACAATTGCGCCGCGGTATGAAAGAGCATCGCCCACAGGAGACAGCCATGACCGTGACCCGTTTTGCCCCTTCGCCCACCGGCTATCTGCATGTCGGAAACCTTCGCACCGCGCTGTTCAACTGGCTGATCGCGCGCAAGGCCGGCGGCACCTTCATCCTGCGCCTCGACGATACCGACCCGGAGCGTTCGAAGCAGGAATATGCCGATGCGATCATGGAAGATCTCGAATGGCTGGGCCTGACGTGGGACCGGGTCGAGCGGCAGTCGTCGCGGCTCGAGCGTTACCATGCCGCCGCCGACGAGCTGCGCGCCAAGGGCCGGCTTTACGAATGTTTCGAAACGCCGACCGAGCTCGATCTCAAGCGCAAGAAGCAGCTCAACATGGGCAAGCCGCCGGTCTATGACCGGGCCGCGCTTTCGCTCTCCGACGAAGAGCGCGCCCGGCTGCGGGCCGAGCGGGGCAACGGGGTCTGGCGGTTCCTGCTCGATCACGAGCGGATCGAGTGGGAAGACGGCATCCTCGGGCCGGTGTCGATAGATGCCGCAAGCGTGTCGGACCCGGTGCTGATCCGCGCCGACGGGCAGTTTCTCTATACGCTTGCCAGCGTGTGCGACGACATCGACTTCGGCATCACCGACGTGGTGCGCGGCGCCGACCATGTGACCAACACCGGCACCCAGATCCAGATCATCCGGGCGCTGGGCGGCGCGGTGCCGGCCTTTGCCCACCATTCGCTGCTCACCGGCCCGCAGGGCGAGGCGCTTTCGAAACGGCTGGGCACGCTGAGCCTGCGCGATCTGCGGGCGCAGGGGGTCGAACCGATGGCGCTGATCAGCCACATGGCCCGGCTCGGCTCGTCGAAGCCGATCGAGCTGTGCGATACGCTCGACGAGGTGATCGCCGGGTTCGATCTTTCCAGCTTCGGCGCTGCCCCGACCAAGTTCGACGTGAACGATCTTTTCCCGCTGACCGCCCATCTGCTGGCCCGCCGCCCCTATGCCGAGGTGGCCGAGGCCGTCGAGGCGCTGGGGGTACCGCATGACAAGGCCGAGGCCTTCTGGAACGTCGCGCGCGAGAACATCACCACGATGCACGACCTTGAAGCCTGGTGGAAACTGTGCCGCGACGGCGCCCGGCCGGTGGTCGACCCGGAAGACGAGGAATTCGTCGCCACGGCGATGCGACTTCTGCCCGATCCGCCCTATGGGCCGAACAGCTGGGCCGAGTGGACGGCGGCGGTGAAAGAGGCCACCGGCCGCAAGGGGCGGGCGCTGTTCATGCCGCTGCGCAAGGCGCTGACCGGCCTCGATCACGGCCCCGACATGGCGGCGCTGATGCCGCTGTTGCAGAAGGTCCGGCGCTGAGGGGCGCACTTCTTCGCCCGCGGCCCATCACCCCGGCACGATGCGCACCCCGAGCCGCGCGAGCTCGGCATCGACAAAGGCGCGTTCTTCCGCGCCGAGGCGCTGGTGCCGGGCATAGATCGGCGCGGCCCGGTCGTCGATCACCGTAACCTGCCAGCCCTCGGTGCTGTCGAAGAACCGCCGCGCTCCGGCCGCACCAAACTCGGCAAGGAACCCCTGCACGACCGCGTCGATATAGCTGAGCACCACCGGGTGGTCGGGGCCCGGCGGGTGATGGGCGCCCTCGGGGATGGCGTAAAGCGCCACCTCGCGCGGGGCGCCATCGGCGGTCAGGGCCAGCACCGGCCGGCGCGCATAGGCATGTTCGCGCGCGTCGAGCGCTGCCCAGTCGCCGCCGGGCACCATGGCCACCAGACCTTCGATTTCACCATCGGCGGCGGGAACCGCGGTCAGGAAGCAGCGCCGGCGCAGCGGCGAGGCCCGCCATGCCCGCCGCCAGCCCCGCACCCGCGCCGGCGCGCATTGCGGGTAGTCGTGGGTGCGCCGGTTCACCAGCGAGCCGTATCCGAAGAAGAACGGGCCAGACATGAAGGAATATGTGCAATTGTTCACCATCGCATACAAGGGCTTGTGCAACGTCGGGCGCGCGGTTAGGCTTTGCGCGCCCACGCAGGGAGAATCCGGAAGGCGCGCCGCCTGTCCGGTGCCGAAGGAGCAACCGCCCCGGTAAACTCTCAGGCAAACGGACCGCGCGGGCACGAACTCTGGAGAGAGGCCGGACGGCCCGCCGAAGGGATAACGATCTCAGGCGAAAGGACAGAGGGGGCATCGAAAGGGCCATGACGGCCCAGCGATGCCGGGGCGCCTGCTCCCGGATGGGAGGAAGCATGAGCGATCTGAGCCGCACGGTTCTTTACGACCTTCACCTCGAACTTGGCGCGAAAATGGTTCCCTTCGCCGGCTGGGAAATGCCGGTGCAATACGCCGCCGGGGTGATGAAGGAACATCTGCACACCCGCGAGAGCGCCGGGCTTTTCGATGTCAGCCACATGGGCCAGGTGGTGCTGCGGGGAGACAACGCCGCCGCCGCGCTCGAACGCCTCGTGCCGGTCGACATTCAGGGGCTGGGCGTCGGGCGCCAGCGCTACGGGTTCTTCACCACCCCCGAAGGCGGCATCATCGACGATCTGATGATCGCCAACCGGGGCGATCACCTCTTTCTGGTCGTCAACGCCGCGCGCAAGGCGGTCGATCTCGACCACCTGCACGAGCATCTCGAGGGCGTGGAGATCGAAGAGGTGCGCGGGCGGGCGCTGATCGCGCTGCAGGGGCCGAAGGCCGAAGAGGCGCTCGCCGCCCTCAACCCGGCCGTGCGCGAGATGCGCTTCATGGATGTGGCCGATGTCGAGCTTGTCGGCGCCACCTGCTGGGTGAGCCGGTCGGGCTATACCGGCGAGGACGGGTTCGAGATCTCGGTGCCCAACACCATGGCCCCCCGCCTTGCCCGCGCCCTGCTCGAAAACCCGGCGGTGGCGCCCATCGGCCTCGGCGCGCGCGATTCGCTGCGCCTCGAGGCCGGGCTGTGCCTTTATGGAAACGACATCGACGAGACCACCTCGCCCGTCGAGGCCAGCCTCTCCTGGGCGATCCAGAAGGTGCGCCGGCGGGGCGGCGCGCGCGAGGGCGGCTTTCCGGGCGCGGCGCGCATTCTTGCCGAACTCGAGGAGGGCCCGGCACGCAAGCGCGTCGGCCTCCTGCCCGAGGGGCGGGCGCCGATGCGCGCCCACACGGCGCTTTTCGCCAGCGAAGACGCGCCCGAGCCGGTCGGGGAAGTGACCTCCGGCGCCTTCGGCCCCTCGATCGGCCGGCCGATGTCGATGGGCTACCTGCCTGCCGACCTCGCCAGCCCGGGCACCCGCGTCTGGGGCGAGGTGCGCGGCAAGCGCCTGCCCGCCGAAGTGGCGCCGATGCCGTTCGTCAAACAGACCTACAAACGTTGACCCAACGGGAGATATCGAAGATGAAATATACCGAAGAACACGAGTGGCTCGACGAGAACGACGGCATCGTCACCGTCGGCATCACCGCCCATGCCGCCGAACAGCTGGGCGACATCGTCTTCATCGAACTGCCCGAGGTCGGCACCGAGGTCACCAAGGACGACGAGATCGTGGTGATCGAGAGCGTCAAGGCGGCCTCCGACATTCTCGCCCCGCTCGACGGCGAGATCGTCGAGATCAACGAGGCGATCGTTGAAGATCCGGCGAAGGTCAACGAAGACCCGGAAGGCGACGGCTGGTTCTTCAAGATCCGGCCCGCCGATCCGAGCCAGCTCGAAGGCTTCATGGACGAAGCCGCCTACAAGGCCTTCATCGGCTGATCCGCGGGCAGCCCCGGCGCCGCCGCGCGCCCGGGGCACCCGTCTCGCCCTTCCCGGAGGAAGACATGCCCTTTACCCCCACCGACTACCGCCCCTACGACTTTGCCAACCGGCGCCACATCGGGCCGAGCCCGGCGGAAATGGCCGAGATGCTGGCCACCCTCGGCGTTGCCGACCTCGACTCGCTGATCGACGAGACGGTGCCCGCCAGCATCCGCCAGTCCGAACCGCTCGATTTCGGCAAGCCCTTGTCCGAGCGGGAAATGCTCCACCGGATGCGGGTCACGGCCTCGAAGAACACCGTTCTGCGCTCGCTGCTCGGGCAGGGGTATCACGGCACGGTCACGCCGCCGGCGATCCAGCGCAACATTCTCGAAAACCCGGCGTGGTATACCTCCTACACGCCCTACCAGCCCGAGATCAGTCAGGGCCGGCTCGAGGCGCTCCTGAACTTCCAGACGATGGTCGCCGATCTCACCGGGCTCGAGGTGGCCGGCGCCTCGCTGCTCGACGAGGCCACCGCCTGCGCCGAGGCGATGACCATGGCGCGGCGGATCTCGAAATCGAAGGCCAATGCCTTCTTCGTCGACGAAAACTGCCACCCGCAGAACATCGCCGTGGTGCGCACCCGGGCCGAGCCGCTCGGCATCGAGGTGATCGTCGCGAGCCCCGACGCGCTCGAGCCCGAAAAGGTCTTTGGCGCGCTCTTCCAGTATCCGGGCACCAATGGCGAGGTGCGCGACTTCACCCCCGAGATCGAGGCGTTGCA
The DNA here is from genome assembly GCA_003694465.1 of Alphaproteobacteria bacterium. Taxonomy (GTDB): domain Bacteria; phylum Pseudomonadota; class Alphaproteobacteria; order Rhodobacterales; family Rhodobacteraceae; genus RFKM01. Next base: position 2,686 of record RFKM01000290.1, on the reverse strand, counting down.
CGCGGCAAGGGCCATCGGCATCGTCTCGGCCGACCCGCTGATGCTGACCCTGCTCAAGGAGCCGGGCGCGATGGGCGCCGACATCGCCGTCGGCAGCACCCAGCGCTTCGGGGTGCCGATGGGCTATGGCGGCCCGCACGCCGCCTACATGGCCTGCCATGAAGACCACAAGCGCGCCATGCCGGGGCGGCTCGTGGGGGTGTCGGTCGATGCCCGCGGCAACCGCGCCTATCGGCTGGCCCTGCAGACCCGCGAGCAGCACATCCGCCGCGAAAAGGCCACCTCGAACGTCTGCACCGCCCAGGCGCTGCTGGCGGTGATGGCCGGGTTCTACGCGGTCTTCCACGGGCCCGAGGGGCTCAAGGCCATCGCCCAGCGCATCCACCGCAAGACCGCGCGCCTTGCCCGCAAGCTCGAGGAGGCGGGCTACGAGATTGCCCCCGAAAAGTTCTTCGACACGATCACCGTCGAGGTCGGCCACCTGCAACGCGGGATCATCCTTGCCGCCCTCAAGGAGGGGGTGAACCTGCGCCCCGTCGGCAAGACCAAGATCGGCATCACCCTTGACGAGGCCACGCGTTCGGAAGTCATCGAGGCGGTCTGGCGCGCCTTTGGCGTGATCGCGGAAGACACCGACTTTTCCGAAGATTACCACCGCCTGCCCGTCGAACTGGCACGCGAGAGCGCCTATCTCACCCACCCGGTTTTCCACATGAACCGGGCCGAGACGGAAATGATGCGCTACATGCGCCGGCTCTCCGACCGCGACCTCGCGCTCGACCGGGCGATGATCCCCCTCGGCTCGTGCACGATGAAGCTCAACGCCGCGGCCGAGATGATGCCGGTCAGCTGGCGCGAGTTCTCGATGTTGCACCCGCTCTGCCCGCCCGACCAGGCCGCCGGCTACCGCGCCCTCATCGACGATCTGAAGGAAAAGCTCTGCACCATCACCGGCTATGACGCCATGAGCATGCAGCCCAACTCGGGCGCCCAGGGCGAATATGCCGGCCTGATGACGATCCGCGCCTATCACCGCGCGCGGGGGCAGTCCGAGCGCGACATCTGCCTGATCCCGCGTTCGGCCCATGGCACCAACCCGGCCTCGGCCACCATGGCGGGGCTGAAGGTCGTCGCGGTCAACACCGCCGAGAACGGCGATATCGACGTCGAGGATTTCCGCGCCAAGGCGGCAGAGGCCGGCGAAAGGCTGGCCGCCTGCATGATCACCTACCCCTCGACCCACGGCGTTTTCGAAGGCACCGTGCGCGAGATCTGCGAGATCACCCATGCCCATGGCGGGCAGGTCTATATCGACGGGGCGAACCTCAACGCCCTCGTCGGGCTGGTGAAGCTCGGCGAGATCGGCGGCGACGTCAGCCACCTCAACCTGCACAAGACCTTCGCCATCCCCCACGGCGGCGGCGGCCCGGGCATGGGGCCGATCGGGGTGAAGGCGCATCTGGCCCCCTACCTGCCCGCCGACCCGTTCACCGGCGAGGCCGGGGCGGTGAGCGCCGCGCCCTACGGCTCGGCCTCGGTCCTGCCGATCTCCTGGGCCTATATCCTGATGATGGGCGGCGCCGGCCTCACCCAGGCCACGAAGGTCGCGATTCTCAACGCCAATTACATCGCCAAACGCCTCGAGGGCGCCTATGACGTGCTCTACAAGGGGCCGGGCGGCCGCGTCGCGCATGAGTGCATCATCGACACCCGCCCCTTCGAGAAAAGCGCCGGCGTGACGGTGGACGACATCGCCAAGCGCCTGATGGACGCCGGTTTCCACGCCCCGACGATGAGCTGGCCGGTCGCCGGCACGCTGATGATCGAGCCGACCGAGAGCGAGACGAAAGCCGAGCTCGACCGTTTCTGCGACGCGATGCTGGCGATCCGAGAGGAGATCCGCGCCATCGAGGAAGGGCGGATGGACCGCGAGAACAACCCGCTGAAAAACGCCCCGCACACCACCGAAGACCTCGTGGGCGACTGGAACCGCCCCTATTCGCGCGAGCAGGGCTGCTTCCCGCCGGGGGCGTTCCGGATCGACAAGTATTGGCCGCCGGTCAACCGCGTCGACAACGTCTATGGCGACAGGCACCTCGTCTGCACCTGCCCGCCGATGGAAAGCTACACCGGCGCCGACTGAGCCCGGCCGGCGCCGCCCTTCCCGGGGCGGCGCCAGTCTTTCAGCCCAGCAGCGCGTCGAGGTGCTTCACCACCGAACGGGCCAGCGCATGGGGCTCGTATCCGCCCTCGAGCATCGAGACGATCCGCCCCGCGGCGTGACGCTCGGCAATCGCCTTCAGCTCGGTGGTGATCCAGCCGTAATCGTCATCGACGAGGGCCAGCGACGACATGTCGTCGGCGACATGGGCATCGAACCCGGCCGAGATCAGCAGCAGCTCGGGGCGGAACTCTTCGAGATGGGGCAGCCAGTGCTCGGCGATCGCGGCGCGAAACTCCTGCGAGCCGGTGCCGGCGGGCAGCGGCACGTCGACGAGGTTGTCGGTTTCCTTCTCGTGGCCGGTGAAGGGATAGAACGGGTGCTGGAAGGACGAGCAGAACAGAACCCGTGGCTCGTTCCGGAAGATGTCTTCGGTGCCGTTGCCGTGGTGGACGTCGAAATCGACTATCGCCACCCGCTGCAATCCGTGCACTTCAAGCGCATGGCCCGCCGCCACGGCGATGT
>RFKM01000289.1 GCA_003694465.1 Alphaproteobacteria bacterium | reverse complement strand
GCGGGTGGACTACGTTCTGCCCGATGCCGGGCTCGTGGTGACCGGTTCCGGGGTTGTCTGGCCGGCGCCGGACGACCCTTTCGCCGAAACCGTCGCCCGGGCCAGCCGTCACCGCCTCGTCTGGGTTGACGTGGAGATCGAGTAGCCTGCGGCTCGCGCCAAGAGCCGACCCTTCCGGGCTTTCGCGCCCTTTCTTGACCCTGCCCGCGCTTGCCGCTAGGCCAACCCCAACTGCAGTTCAGCCCGAGGACTTCCCATGACCATTGGTTCCATTCTCATTCTGCCCGGCGACGGGATCGGCCCCGAGGTGATGGCCGAGGTGCGCAAGATCATCGACTGGTTCGCCGACCGCCGCTCGATCGCCTTCGACGTGAGCGAAGACCTCGTCGGCGGCGCGGCCTATGATGCCTATGGCACCCCGCTCGCCGACAAGACGATGGACAAGGCCCAGAGCGTCGACGCGGTGCTGCTCGGTGCGGTGGGCGGCCCGAAATACGACCAGCTCGATTTCTCGGTGAAGCCCGAGCGCGGCCTTCTGCGCCTGCGCAAGGAGATGGACCTTTTTGCCAACCTGCGCCCGGCCCAGTGCTTCGACGCGCTGGCCGATTTCTCGTCGCTCAAGCGCGATCTCGTGGCCGGGCTCGACATCATGATCGTCCGCGAGCTGACCTCGGGCATCTATTTCGGCGAGCCGCGCGGCATCTTCGAGGAAAACGGCGAGCGCGTCGGCATCAACACCCAGCGCTACACCGAAAGCGAGATCGACCGCGTGGCGCGCGCCGCCTTCGACCTCGCCCGCAAGCGCGACGGCCGGGTCTGCTCGATGGAAAAGGCTAACGTCATGGAATCGGGCATTCTCTGGCGCGAGGTCGTCCAGAAGGTGCATGACGAGGACTATCCCGATGTCGAGCTCAGCCACATGTATGCCGATGCCGGCGGCATGCAGCTGGTGCGCGCGCCCAAGCAGTTCGACGTGATCGTGACCGACAACCTGTTCGGCGACCTGCTCTCCGACGTGGCGGCGATGCTGACCGGCTCGCTCGGGATGCTGCCCTCGGCCAGCCTCGGCGCGCCGATGGACAACGGCCGGCCGAAGGCGATGTACGAGCCGGTGCATGGCTCGGCGCCCGACATCGCCGGGCAGAACAAGGCCAACCCCATTGCCTGCATCCTGTCGTTCTCGATGGCGCTGCGCTATTCCTTCGACCTTGGCGCCGAGGCCGACCGCCTCGATGCCGCGATCGAGCGGGTTCTGGCCGAAGGCAAGCGCACCGCCGACCTGCTCGGCCAGCCGGGCGTGCAGCCGGTTTCCACCTCGGAAATGGGTGACGCCATCGTTGCGGCGCTCGACGCCAGCCTCTGACACCGGTTTCGCTCCGGCGGCAGGGTCTGCCGCTTCGCCGCCGGAGCTCTGCCCTCGCCACGGCCGGCCAGTCCGGAAAGGAGGCATTGCCATGTCCGGGCCTCTATACGCGCTTCTCGCCTTCGCGATCTTTGCCACCCATGACGTGATCGTGAAATTCCTGGGCGGCACCTATTCGCCGGTTCAGATCGTCTTCTTCTCGACCCTGTTCTCCTTCCCGCTCGTCACCTTCATGCTGATGCGCGACGACCGGAAGGAACACCTGAGGCCGAACCATCCGTGGTGGACCCTTGCGCGCACCGTGGCCTCGGTCATCACCACCTTTTGCGTGTTCCATGCGTTCTCGGTTCTGCCGCTGGCGCAGGTCTACACCATCGTCTTTGCCGCGCCGCTGCTGATCACCCTCTTCGCCATCCCGATGCTGGGCGAAAAGGTGGGCGTTCGGCGGCTTCTGGCGGTACTGGTCGGGCTTGCCGGCGTGCTGGTGGCGCTCAGACCGGGGGCATCGCCCCTGCAATCGGGCCATCTCGCCGCGCTGACCGGGGCGGTCACCAGCGCTTTCGCCTCGGTCGTGGTGCGAAAGATCGGACGGGACGAGCGCACCGCCGTTCTGATGCTCTACCCGCTCGCCGCGAATTTCGTGGCGATGGGGGCGCTGCTGGCGCTCGTCTACCGCCCGATGCCCATCGAGCACCTCGGGGCAACGGCGCTGATCTCGCTGCTCGGATTCGTGGCCGGGATCTTTCTCATTGCCGCCTACCGACGCGGCGACGCGGCGGTGGTGGCGCCGATGCACTATTCGCAGATGATTTGGGCGCTGGTCTACGGCACCCTGATCTTTGGCGAACAGGCCGATGCGCAAACTCTCGTTGGCGCCGGTTTGATCGTGGCCAGCGGAATTTACATCGTGCTGCGCGAAGCGCGCCTGGGGGACGGGTCGCAAACGCCGGTCCTGCGCAACCGCTCCCGCGGTGCAACCGCGATGAGCTTCCGGATTTCGCCTTTGCTCCGGCGCCAGGATCGGTCGCAATGAGCCGCCGATAAGCTCTTGCCATTCGCCGAAAGCTGGGCTATCCCGCCGCCCACGGTCGGAGTGTAGCTCAGCCTGGTAGAGCACTGTCTTCGGGAGGCAGGGGCCGGAGGTTCGAATCCTCTCACTCCGACCAAAAATTTCCATGACCGGGAAATATCGCGGTGCGGTGTTCGGCAATGAAACACCGAATACGCCAGCACTCACAT
>RFKM01000288.1 GCA_003694465.1 Alphaproteobacteria bacterium | reverse complement strand
GACGTGCCGATGGTGGTGATGAGCCACCAGTATTTCCTCACCGAGGAAATCCCCGAGCTGAAGGCCTGGACGGCCGAGGTCGGCCACAAGCTTCCAATCGTGCGCGACGTCGACGTTTCCTACTACCTGCGGCAGGACAAGAACGGCCTGAACCTCGGGCCCTACGAGCGCAACTGCAAGGCGCATTGGGAAACCCCCGACGACCCGATGCCCGAGGATTTCAGCTTCCAGCTCTACCCCGACGATCTCGACCGGCTGGAGTATTACATCGAAGACGCGATGAACCGGGTGCCGATTCTCGGCGTCTCGGGCGTTTCGCGGGTGATCAACGGGCCGATCCCCTATGCGCCGGACGGTTTGCCTCTGCTTGGTCCGATGCCGGGGGTCGAAAACGCCTTCGAGGCGCACAGCTTCACCTTCGGCATCGCCCAGGGCGGCGGGGCCGGGAAGGTCATGGCCGAGTGGATCATCCACGGCGAAACCGAGTGGGACATGTGGGATTGCGACCCGCGCCGCTACACCGCCTATGCCGACCACGATTACGCCCTGGCCAAGGCAAAGGAGACCTACGGCCACGAATACGCCATCCACTTCCCGCATCACGAGTGGCCGGCCGGACGCAACAAGCGCCTTTCGGCGGTTCACGACCGGCTCATTGCCGCCGGGGCGCAGATGGGCCCCTACAACGGCTGGGAACGGGCAAACTGGTTTGCCCGGCCCGGCGATGACACCTCGGAGGAGGCGACCCAGACCTGGGAGCGCAACGGCCCCTGGGCGGTCCGGGTGCGTGAAGAGGTCGAGGCAGTGCGCGATGGCGTCGGGGTGCTCGATCTGTGCGGTTTCTCGCGTTTCGAGCTTTCGGGCGCCGGCGCCGCCGAGTGGCTGCGCGGCCGGATCGCCGGCGCCCTGCCGAAGATCGGGCGGATGACGCTGGGCTACTTCCCCGACAGCCGCGGCAGGATTCTCACCGAGATGTCGATCATGCGCTTCGGCGAAGACGAATTCACGCTGATCACCGCCGCGGCCGCCCAGTGGCACGATTTCGAGCTTCTGAAAAAGGCCCTGCCCTCGGGTGGCGGGCTGAGCCTCGTCGATCGCACCGAAGAGTTTGAAACCCTGATCGTGACCGGCCCGAAATCGCGCGAATTGTTCGAGCGCATCAGCGAGGGCGCCGATCTCACCCTGCCGTGGCTGAGCCTTCAAAGGGCGAAGGTTGCCGGGCGCGAGGCGCTGCTGGCGCGGGTGTCGTTCGCGGGCGAACTGGGCTGGGAAATCCATGCCAGCCCCGCCGACCTGCCGGAGATCTACGATGCCGTGGTCGAGGCCGGTGCCCGGCCCTTTGGCATGTATGCGCTCGATTCGATGCGGATCGAGAAGGGCTACCGCACCTGGAAAGGCGATCTCAGCCTCGAATATTCGCTGCTCGAGGCGGGGCTCGACCGTTTCGTGCGCCTCGACAAGCCGCAGGACTTTCCCGGCAAGGCGGCGTTGCAGAACGAGATCCAACAGGGGCGCAAGCGCGCCTTCGTGAGCCTCGTCATCGAAGGCAACGCTCAGGAGCCGAAGTCGATGTCGACGATCCGGAAGGATGGCGAAGTCGTCGGCGAGGTCACCTCTTCGGCCTATGGCTACCGGGTGGACGCCTCGATCGCCCATGCCGTGGTGCGGGCCGATCTTGCAACGCCGGGCACGCGGCTCGACGTGGAGATCTTCGGGCAGACCTGCCCGGCCGTGGTGCAGGCGCCGGGCCCGCTGTGGGATCCGGACAACGCCCGGATCCGGGCCTGAGCGGGAGGGACGGCCATGAGCGAGACGAAGGCGCGGGGCCGGCGTGGCGGCGGGCGCGCAGCCCGGGTGGCGGCCCGTGCCGCCCCGATCGAGGAAAACCTCCGGCCGATCCGCCCGGGGCTGCCGGGCGGGCTTTACAAGCCCCTGTCCGAGGAAGCCGTCGCGCAGATCTACGAGGCTGCGCTCGATGCCCTCGAACAGATCGGCATGGCCAAGACGCCGCCGACCGGGGTCGAGATTCTCACCCGCGCCGGCTGCACCCTTGGCGGCGATGGCCGGGTGCGCTTCCCGCGCGCGCTGGTCGAGGAGATGCTCGCCAAGGCGGCGAAATCGGTCACCCTCTACGGGCGCGAGCCCCGGTTTGACCTCGAGCTTTCCGGCACGCGGGTGCATTACGGGACGGCGGGCGCGGCGGTGCATGTCGTCGATATCGACACCGGCGAATACCGCGACAGCACCACGCAAGACCTCTATGACGCTGCCCGGATCGTCCAGCAGCTCGACAACATCCACTTCTTCCAGCGGCCGATGGTCTGCCGCGACATCGCCGACAATTACGATCTCGACATCAACACCATTTACGCCTGCTGCGCCGGGACGACGAAGCATGTCGGGGTGAGTTTCGTCGAACCCGCGCACATGGAAGGGTGTCTGAAGCTGATCCACGAGATTGCCGGGGGCGAAGAGGCGTTCCGCGCCCGGCCGTTCCTTTCGAACACCAACTGCTTTGTCGTGCCCCCCATGACCTTTGCTGAAGATAGCTGCCGGGTCATGGAAATCTGTGTCGAGGCCGGGATGCCGGTTCTGCTGCTCTCGGCCGGACAGGCCGGGGCGACGGCGCCGGCGCCGCTGGCCACGGCGGTGGTTCAGGCGGTGGCCGAATGTCTGGCCGGGGTGGTCTATGTGAACGCGATCCGGCCCGGCGCGCCGGCGGTCTTCGGCACGTGGCCCTTCGTTTCTGACCTGCGCACCGGGGCGATGTCGGGCGGATCGGGCGAGCAGGCGCTGCTCACCGCGGCCTGCGCGCAGATGCACCATTTCCTCGGCCTGCCGGGGGGCGCGGCGGCAGGCATGTCCGACAGCAAGCTGCCCGACATGCAGGCCGGCTGGGAACAGGCGATCTCGAACGTGATGGCGGGGCTTGCCGGGCTCAACATGGTTTACGAGGCGGTCGGCATGCATGCCTCGCTGCTCGGCTTCTGTTTCGAATCGCTGGTGCTCGGGAACGACATGCTCGGCCAGGTGCAACGCTGCGTCCGGGGCATCGACGTGACCGAAGAAAGCCTCTCGATCGAGGTGATGAAGCAGGTCTGCCTCGATGGGCCGGGGCATTATCTCGGCTCCGACCAGACCCTGCGCCTGATGCAGAGCGAATACGTCTATCCCGACATTGCCAACCGCATGTCGCCCAAGGAATGGGCCGAAGTCGGGCGGCCGGCGCTTCTCGACACCGCCCGGGACCGCATCCGCAAGATCCTTGGAGAGGACGGGCACCTGATCGCGCCGGACTTGCAGAAACGGCTGGCCGAAAGCTTCAACCTCGTGCCGCTGCAGCGCGCGCACTGAGAGACCGGACGGAAAGGAAACGACGTGGTGAACATTCCCGACAGGGCACGCGTGGTAATCATCGGCGGCGGCGTGGTGGGGTGCTCTGTCGCCTACCACCTGACGAAACTTGGCTGGCGCGACGTGGTGCTGCTGGAGCGCAAGCAGCTGACTTCGGGCACCACCTGGCACGCCGCCGGGCTGATCGCGCAGCTTCGCGCCACCCAGAACATGACCCGGCTCGCCAAATACAGCCAGGAGCTTTACGGCGCCCTCGAAGAGGAAACCGGCGTGGCGACGGGGTTCCGGCGCGTTGGCTCGATCACCGTGGCGCTGACCGACGAGCGCCGCGAAGAGCTGCT
>RFKM01000287.1 GCA_003694465.1 Alphaproteobacteria bacterium | reverse complement strand
TTGCGGGCGGCCTGCATTTCCTTCAGGTCGTGGCCGGCGCTGAAGGCCTTGCCGTTGGCGGCCAGCACCACGACGCGAATCGTCTCGTCGTCGGCGAGCGCCTCGAAGGCCTCGCGCAGGGCCGCGAGCATGGCGTCGGAGAGCGCGTTGAGCGCCGGCGGATTGTTCAGGGTCAGCCGCGCGATGGGGCCTTGGTCTTCGCGCAGAAGAATTTCGTCGCTCATCTTGTTCTCCCTTCGACTTGCCGCGAGGATAGGTGGGCGCGGGGCGCGAGAAAAGGGGTTCGTGCGCCGCGCAAGGGGGGCGGCATGGCGCCGCCGGAAAGGGAGATCGGGATGACGCTGAAAATGTCGCTGGACGATTTGCGGCGCTTCCTGCGCGAGCGTTTCGCGCAGGTGGCCGACCAGTTCGAGGTGCTGGACGTGCGTCCGATGCACATCGTGACGCGGGCGCTGGTGGACGAGCGGCATCTGCGCCCCGGGGGGACGGTTTCGGGACCGACGATGTTTGCGCTGGCGGATGTGTCGGTCTATCTCGCGGTTCTGGCGATGATCGGGCCGAAGGCGCTGGCGGTGACGACCAATTGTTCTATCGACTTCATGCGCCGGCCGTCGGCGGGGGCCAATCTGCGGGCCGAGGCGCGGATTCTGAAGCTGGGGCGGGTGCTGGCGGTGGGCGATGTGCTGATCTATTCGGAAGGCACCGAGGCGCCGGTGGCGCGGGCTTCGCTGACCTATTCGATCCCGCCGGAGCGGGCCGAGCATTAGGTATGAGCGCGGCGCGCGCGGAGGGTTGCGGGCGCCGCCGAGGGGCGCGGGACGCACGCGGGCCGGGCGGAAGGAAGCCCCGGGCGCGCGCCCCGCGCCGGTCAGTCGTCCCCGGCGCCGGGTATCAGGCGGGCAACGTAGCCGGGCAACACGAAGGCCGCGGCGTGCACCTCGGGCGTGTAGTAGAGCGGCTCGATGCCCGAGGCCTCGAAGCGGCGGCGCAATTCGGCCGGCGGCACTGCCCGGGCATTGCCGTTCGTGCCCCAGCCGAAGGCCATCGGCCCGCCGGCATAGCTCGGCACGGTGGCGAGATAGCACGTCCAGTCGGAAAACAGCGCCCGGAAGGCGCGCATGGTGCCGGTGAGCTCGTCGCCCTGCAGGAAGGGCACGCCGTTCTGGGTGACCAGCACGCCGCGCTCGGACAGGGCGCGGGCGGCGTGGCCGTAGAAGCTCTCGGTGAAGAGCACTTCGCCGGGGCCGATCGGGTCGGTCGAATCGACGATGATGACGTCGAAATCGCCGGCGGTGGTGCGGATGAACTCGGCCCCGTCGGCGATCACCACCTCGAGGCGCGGGTCGTCGAAGGCGCCGTCCGAGATCATCGGCAGGTAGCGGCGCGAGAAGTCGATCACGCCGGCGTCGATCTCGACCATCACCACCTGTTCGATGCGCCGGTGGCGCAGCACCTCGCGGGCCATGCCGCCGTCGCCGCCGCCGATGATCAGCACCCGGCGCACGTCGCCATGGGCGAGGATCGGCACATGGGTGAGCATTTCATGGTAGATGAAATTGTCGCGCTCGGTGACCTGCACGACGCCGTCGAGCGTCATCACCCGCCCGAAGGTGGCATTGGTGAAGACGCGGATGCGCTGGTGTTCGGTCTCGCTGTCGTAGAGCAGCTCGTCGATCTTCAGCGCCTGGGCGTAGTCGGGATGCAGGGTTTCGAGCGACCAGCCGGGCAGGCTGTCGGGCCGCAGGGCGCTCATTTTCCCGCCTCCAGCGCTTCGGCGACGACATCCTCGCCGCGCAGGAGCTCGCGCACCCGCACGTCGTCGGTCTCGAAGGCGCGGGCCAGAACCCCGATCGCGCGCCGGGGCTGGGCGTCGCCGCACATGAACACGTCGAAGGCGCCATAGCCGATCTCGGGCCAGGTGTGCACCGAGATGTGGCTCTCGGCCAGCACCGCCACCCCCGACACCCCCTGCGGGGTGAACTTGTGGGTGTGGATGTGCAGAAGCGTCGCCCCGCAGACATCGACGATCTCGCGGAAGGCGCGCTGGATGCGCAGCTCATCGTCGAGCCCGGTGCCGTTCACCACCTCGAGAATGAGGTGGGTGCCGGCAAAGACCTTGCCGTCGCGGCGCACGAAATGGTCTTCGCGGGCGCTGTCGAACAGATCGCGGCGGTTGTCGTTCGCGGCGGGCCGGAGCCCACCGAATTCGGTGTCTTCCTCTTGGGCGCCTGTTGCCAGACCGATCCCCAGTTGGAAGAGGTTGGCGTTGGTCATCACGCTCCCCCTTCGTTCCAGCAGATTTAGGAGGGTTGCCCCCCCGCGGATCCAGTCGGTCCCTTAGCGCCCCCCCGATGCCTCGAAGTTGGGATCGGTCCCGAAAGTGAGGGGGCGTCTAGTGGCGAAGCGAGATTCGCGCAAGGGGGTTTCTTCCCCCGGGGGCGATTTTTCCTGCGGGGGCCGTTTCGGGGTGCGGAAAACAGGGGTAAAATGATACCGCATTTGCAAGCCATTGAACGGACAGGATAAATTGATGAAGGTTCGGCTTGACTGGGCGCGAATTTCCTCTAGAACCGCCGCATCCGAAACCCATCAGGGGCCGAAAGACATGAAAACCTTTTCTGCGACTCCCGCAGACATCGAGAAGAAGTGGGTGGTGATCGACGCCGAGGGCGTCGTTCTCGGCCGCCTCGCCTCGATCGTCGCCATGCGTCTGCGTGGCAAGCACAAGCCGATCTACACGCCGCACATGGATTGCGGCGACAACGTCATCGTCATCAACGCCGACAAGGTGCAGCTGACCGGCAAGAAGCGCACCGACAAGGTGCACTACTGGCACACCGGCTATCCGGGCGGCATCAAGTCGCGCACGGCGGGCCAGATTCTCGAAAGCGCCCATCCCGAGCGCCTCGTCGAGAAGGCCGTCAAGCGGATGCTTCCGGGCAACCGTCTGAGCCGCAAGCAGATGAGCAACCTGCGCATCTATGCCGGGCCCGAGCATCCGCACACGGCCCAGAACCCCGAAGTTCTCGACGTTCGCTCGATGAACAAGAAAAACACGCGTGAGGGCTGATCATGGCTGAAGAGATCAAATCGCTCGAAGAGCTGAACGCCGTGGCCCAGGGCACCGAGGCCGCCGCCGCCGAACCCGCCGCCGCCCCGCGCGAGCCGGTGCGCGATGCGCTCGGCCGGTCCTATGCCACCGGCAAGCGCAAGGATGCCGTAGCCCGCGTCTGGATCAAGCCCGGCTCGGGCAAGGTCACCGTCAACGGCAAGGACATGGACAAGTATTTCGCCCGTCCGGTGCTGCAGATGATCCTGCGCCAGCCCTTCCAGGTGGCCGGCGTCGAGGGCGAGTTCGACGTCATGGCCACGGTCAGGGGCGGCGGGCTGTCCGGACAGGCCGGGGCGGTCAAGCACGGAATTTCGAAGGCGCTGCAGCTTTATGAACCCTCGCTTCGCCCGGCGCTGAAGGCGGCCGGGTTCCTGACCCGCGACAGCCGCGTGGTCGAGCGGAAGAAGTACGGAAAGCGCAAGGCGCGCCGGAGCTTCCAGTTCTCCAAGCGCTGATCTGCCTGCCGAGGAACACGGGGAAGGCCGCCTGCGGGCGGCCTTTTCCGTTTGCCTGCGGGCGCGCGGCGGGTGTAAGCCCCGCCTGCCATGCAGCACCTGCTCGACATCCTTCTGCCGTCGCTCGAATCGCTCGGGGTCTGGGGCTACTGGGCGATTGCCCTGTTTGTCTTCCTGCAGGGATTCGCGCCGACGAGCCCGCTCAGCCCGGCCAGCGTTCTGGTGGTGCTGGCCGGCGGGCTGACGGCGCAGGGCGCCTTTCATTTCTGGGACATGGTCTGGTTCGTCACCCTCGCCGATGCACTCGGGGCCGAGCTGACCTTTCGCCTCGGACGGCGCGGGCGGGCGTGGCTCGAGGGGCGGCACTGGCTGTTCGACCCGTCGCGGCTGGGGCGGGTGGAACGGCTCTTCGCCCGGATCGGCGCGCCGGCGATCCTGATCGGCCGGTTCATGCCGGGGGGCGCCTTCGTGCCGCTGCTCGCCGGGATCGCCCATCTCGACTACCGGCGCTTCGTGCCCTGGAACCTCTTCGGCGCGCTGGCCTATGCGCTTGTGGCGCTGGCGGTGGGGCGGGCCG
>RFKM01000286.1 GCA_003694465.1 Alphaproteobacteria bacterium | reverse complement strand
TTCGCATGCTTTCCTTCGGGCCCAGGAAGACCTCGGCGCCGTCGATGTGCGAGCGAAAGCGCACGCCGTGTTCCTCGATCCTGCGCAGATCGCCCAGCGCATCGACAGGCGCATGGCGCGGGCGACCTCGGCGTCGGAAGCCGGCAGGGCCGGGCATTCGTCGAAGGCCATGACGATGTCGGAGCCGAGGAGTTTCTGGATTTCCATGCTGCGTTCGGGGGTGAGCACGTGGCGCGCGCCGTCGATATGCGAGCGGAAGGTGACGCCCTCTTCGCTGAGCTTGCGCAGTTCGGCAAGGCTCATCACCTGGAAGCCGCCGGAATCGGTGAGGATCGGCTTGGGCCAGTTCATGAAGCGGTGCAGACCGCCGAGCCGTGCGATGCGTTCGGCGGTGGGGCGCAGCATCAGGTGGTAGGTGTTGCCCAGCAGGATGTCGGCGCCGGTGGCGGCAACGCTTTCGGGCAGCATGGCCTTGACGGTGCCGGCGGTGCCCACGGGCATGAAGGCGGGGGTGCGGATCTGGCCGCGGGGGGTGGTGATCACGCCGGCGCGGGCCTTGCCGTCGGTGGCGGTGCGGGTGAAGTGGAAGGGCTGGGTCATGGCGCCGCTTTACTGCCCGGCCCCGCCCCCCGCAACCAGTTCGTCGAGCTTTGCGGCGCAGATGAAATCGTTCTCTGACAGCCCGCCCACCGAATGGGTGGTGAAGCTGACCGCGCACCAGCCCCAGCCGAAGCCGATGTCAGGGTGGTGGTTTTCGCGCTCGGCGAGGAAGGCGGCGGCATTGGCCAGCATCACCGCCGGGGCGAAGCCCTTGAGGGCAAAGCGCCGGGTGAGCACCGCGCCGTCGATGCGCCAGTCGGGGTGAAGCTCGGCCAGCAGGGCACGGGCGGCGGCATCGGCGAGCGCCGGCGTGCCCTTGGGCAGATCCTTGCAGCGGCGGCGGGAAAGCGGTGTTTCGGTCATGGTGTTTCCTTTCGGGCAGGGTTGGATTGTCGGGGGCCGTGGGCGTCACGGGGCGTTGGCGGCGGCGGGGCCGAGCAGCTGCGCCGCCCGGCGACCCAGCGATTCGGCGATCATGTCGCGCACGAGGCGGATGCGCGGCACGCCCGCGAGGTCGCGGTGGGTGGCAACCCAGATCTCGGTGGCGAGCGGCGGCATCGCCCCGTCGAGGCGGCGCAGGCGCGGGTCGGCCTCGCCAAGGATCGCCGGCAAGATCGCCCGCCCCTGCCCCGCCGCCGCCATCTCGCGCAGGACGAGAAAGCTGTCGGCGCTGGCGGCGATCTGCGCCGGCGGGATCGCCTCGGCCAGCCATGCCGCCGGTCTGGCCCGGGAGAGCGCCCCGCTCAACCCCAGCCAGTGCGCCGGCGCCTCGGGGCTGGCATAGACGGCGAAGCCCATCCTTGCGGCCCGTGTGCCGACAAGCCCCTCGGGCAGGCTTGCGGCCGGGCGCACGGCGACATCGGCGTCGAGCCGGGCGAGATCGGCGTGGCGGTTCTCGGCCTTGATGTCGATCTTCACCCCTTCGGCGGCGCCGGCGATTTCGGCGGCAACGCCCGGCAGCACCGTCAGGCAGAGCGTGTCGGTCGAGGTGACATGCACCGTGCCGGCCATCGGGGCGCGGGCGTTGGCCAGAGCGCGGATCAGCCCCTCGCTGGCCCGTTCCATGTCTTCCATCGCGGCGAGCACACGGCGCCGGCCGGGGGCGAGGGCATAGCCGCGCGCCGTCCGGTCGAACAGCGCAAGCCCCGCCGCCGCCTCGATCCGCCCTACCCTGCGCATCACCGTGGCGTGGTTGACCCCGAGCGCGCGGGCCGCCCCGGCGAGGGTGCCGTGGCGCGCGACCGCGAGAGCCACGCGGACATCGTCCCAGTCGAGGCGCGATGATTGCATTTTTGCACAGACCTTCCGCGAATTTTCGGGCTTCCTTCAAATTTTCTATCAGATACCATGCTCGGACACGAGTAGATTTCAGGAAAGGGATCCACACCATGTCTCGTCTTCGTTCGACAATCCTCGGCCTCGGCGCCGGGGCGCTCGTGGCTGGCGCCGTTGCCCTCAGCGCGCAGGCGCAAGGGTCCGACAATCCGGCCGTGACCGCGCGCCAGTCGCTGATGCGGCTTTATGCCTTCAACATCGGCACCCTCGGGGCGATGGCGAAGGGCAACATGCCCTATGATGCCGAAGCGGCGGCGGCGGCGGCACGGAACCTTGCCGCGCTCTCGCATCTCAACGGCAAGGCGATGTGGCCCGCAGGGACTGACAACGCAAGCATCGAAGGCACGCACGCCCTGCCGGCGATCTGGGAAGACTTTGCCGGATTCGCGGCCAAGGGACAGGCGCTTCAGGCCGCCACCGAAGCGATGGCCGAAGCCGCGCCGAAGGGGCTCGAGAGCCTGCAGGGGGCGATGGGCCCGCTGGGCGCGGCCTGCGGCGGTTGCCACAAGGTCTATCGCGCCTCGATGAAATAGGCGCAGAGCCAGTCGGGGCGCGCCCGCGCCCCGGCCGACCCGCCCTTTCGCGCCCCTGACCCGGACCGCCCATGCGCCCGATCGCGCTCATCGCAACGCTCGTTTTCGCCGCGCTTCTGGCCGGGCTCGCGGTGCTGTGGCTGACCGCTCCGCGCGCCGACGGGCCAGAGGTTCTGGCCGGGCTCGAGCCCGATGTCGCGCGCGGCGCCCTCGTCTTTACCGCCGCCGGTTGCGCGCCCTGCCACGCCGCCCCCGGGGCCGAGGGCGAGGCGCGGCTGGTGCTTTCGGGCGGGATGCGCTTTGCCTCGCCCTTCGGCACCTTCACCGCCCCCAACATCAGCCCCGACCCGGAGGCGGGCATCGGGCGCTGGCGGCCGATCGACCTGTGGAACGCGCTGCACAACGGCACCTCGCCGGACGGGCGCCATTACTACCCGGTCTTTCCCTATGCCAGCTTCATCCGGATGACCCCGCAGCAGGTGGTCGACCTCGCCGCCTATCTCGCCACCCTGCCCCCGAGCCCGGCGCCGAGCCAGCCGCACGATCTGCCCTTCCCCTTCTCGATCCGCGCCGGCCTCGGTCTGTGGAAGGCGCTCTACCTGCGCCCGGGCTGGGTCATGCAGGGCGATCTGCCCGAGCCGGTGGCCCGCGGGCGGGTGATCGTCGAGGCGCTGGCCCATTGCGGCGAATGCCACACCCCGCGCACGGCCCTCGGCGGGCTGAAGGGTGGCAGCGCCTGGCTCACCGGCGCGCCCGACCCTTCGGGCAAGGGGCGCTTTCCCGACCTGACGCCCCCGGCCCTCGACTGGTCCGAGGCCGATCTCGTCGAATATTTCACCACCGGCTTCACCCCGGATTATGACAGCGCCGGCGGCCACATGGCCCTCGTCGTCGAGGATCTCGCCGCCCTGCCCGAGGCCGACCGGCGCGCGGTGGCGGCCTATCTCAAGCGCCTTCCGCTTGCCGACTGAGGCGGGTCGGGAGACGGGGCGCTTGCCCGCCTCCATGGGGTCGACGGGTTTCGCGACGGGCGACGCGTCCAAGTGCGCCCAAAGAAGGCGTGGCGCCCCCGGCCACGGGTCGTCACCCAACCCCACGCGAATCCAGATTCGTGGAGTCCTGACGGTCGCCCGGGGCGCGTGCGGCGACTGCCTTGTGTTGTCCGCGAGATCGATGCCCCGCTCCAATTCGCCTTGCAGCCCGATGCCCTCCCTTTGGGGCGATCCGATCTGACGAAACCAGTTCTGGCGGATTTGGCCCCCTTGGTGCAGTATGGATCCATCCCGACCCAAGGCGTCAGCGCCACCGTGGAGCGCTTGCCCCGGCGCGCGCCGCCGCGAAAACCGAGGAGCCGCCCATGAACCCCTTCCGGATCGTCGATGCCGAACCCACACCCTACCTCTTTGTCGAACGCAGCGCCGCGCCCGATGAGATCGGCAGCGTCATCGGCCCGGCCTTCGGCGAGGTCTGGGCCTTCATGGAGCACCACGGCATCGCCCCCGCCGGCGGGGCGATTGCGGTCTATACCAGCTATGGCCCTGAAAAGATGGACTTTCGCGCCGGATTCGTGATCTCGCGCGAGGACATGGCCGCCGCCCAAGGCGCGGTGAAGGCCGATGTCACCCCCGCCGGGCGGGCGGTGCACGGGCTGCACCGGGGCAGCTACGGCAATATCCGCGAGACCTACGGCAAGATGCACGCCTTCGTCACCGCAGAGGGTCTGGAGTGGATCGCCCCGACATGGGAGATCTACCTCAACAGCCCCGATCAGGTGCCGGAAGAGCAGCTTCTGACCGAGCTCTACCAGGCTGTGCGCGGCTGACCTCCGCGGCCCGCCCCGCCGTCAGCCCCGGCCGAGCCGCGCGAGGCGGTTGGCCCGCAGGCGCGCGAAATCGTCGCCCGCGTGGTAGGAGGAGCGCGTCAGCGGCGTGGCCGAGACCATCAGGAAGCCCTTGCCCCAGGCCGCCTTCTCGTAATCGGCGAATTCCTCCGGCGTGACGAAACGCGCCACCCGGTGGTGCTTCGGCGTCGGTTGCAGATACTGGCCGATGGTCAGGAAATCGACATCCGCCGCGCGCATGTCGTCCATCACCTGCATCACCGCCTGCCGGTCTTCGCCGAGGCCGACCATGATCCCCGACTTGGTGAACATCGCCGGGTCGAGTTCCTTGACCCGTTGCAGAAGCCGCAGCGAGTGGAAATAGCGCGCGCCGGGGCGTACCTCGGGGTAGAGGCCGGGGACGGTTTCTAGGTTGTGGTTGAACACGTCGGGCTTCGCCGCGACCACCACCTCCAGCGCCCCCGGTTCGGCCTTCAGGAAATCGGGGGTGAGAATCTCGATCGTCGTTTCCGGGCTTTGCCGGCGGATGGCGCGGATCGTCATGGCAAAGTGCTCGGCGCCGCCGTCGGGCACGTCGTCGCGGTCGACGCTTGTGATGACCACGTGCTTCAGCCCCAGCTTCTTCACCGCGTCGGCCACCCGCCCCGGCTCGAAGGCGTCGAGCGGGCCGGGCTTGCCGGTGGCCACGTTGCAGAAGGTGCAGCCGCGAGTGCAGATCTCGCCCATGATCATCATCGTGGCATGGCCGTGGTTCCAGCACTCGCCGACATTCGGGCAGCCGGCCTCTTCGCAGACCGTCGCCAGCCCGTGGGCGCGCATGATCCGGTGGGTCTCGGCATAGCCCGCCCCGCCGGGGGCCTTGACCCGGATCCAGGCGGGTTTCTTCGGCTGGGCATTGTCGGGGCGATGGGCCTTTTCGGGGTGCCGGCCTTCGGGGGTTTTCAGATCGCGCATGTCTTTCCTCCGGTTGGCGCCTTATACGCCGCGCCGGGCCGGCTGTCACACCGAAAGCGCGCGTGGCTGCCATGCAGGCGGCGCAAGCCCCGCTCTGCCCCGAATGACCGAAAAGAGCCCCACGCCGGCAGGCTGCGCGGTCTGGTCACCTTGCGCACAGTCTGGAATCATTCTAAGAAATTGCCAGTGCCGGGCCGGGCGGCAAGCCCCCGTGCCCCGGCAAGACGAAATTCTGCAACAGCGAGGAAATTCCCATGCATCCCGGCGTCCGTGTTCCCCAGGTCACCTTCCACACCCGCGTTCGCGACGAGTCCATCGGCGGCGACAACCCGTTCCGCTGGCAGGACATGACCACCGACGATTATTTCAAGGGCAAGCGGGTGGTGCTGTTCTCCCTGCCCGGCGCCTTCACCCCCACCTGCTCGACCTACCAGCTGCCCGGCTATGAAAACGGCTATGACGATTTCAAGGCCGAGGGCATCGACGAGATCTACTGCATGTCGGTGAACGACAGCTTCGTGATGAACAAATGGGCCAAGGATCAGGGCATCAAGAACGTCAAGGTGATCCCCGACGGCTCGGGCGAATTCACCCGCAAGATCGGCATGCTGGTCGAAAAGGCCAACCTCGGCTTCGGCTACCGCTCCTGGCGCTATGCCGCGGTGGTCAATGACGGGGTGATCGAAGCCTGGTTCGAGGAGCCGGGCCGCGAAGACAACCACCCCGAAGACCCCTATGGCGAGAGCGCGCCGGAAACCGTCCTGGCTTGGCTGCGCGCCAACAAGTAAACCGACGGACGGACCGTCAAACCATGAAGGCCGCCCTGCCGGGGCGGCCTTTTTTGCCGCTTCGCGGTGCCGTAGCCGCGAACCCGGAGCGCGACCAGGCCCGGATCGCCTGGGAATGGCAGAAATCGGTCCGACCGTGAGGTCGCAACCGCGGGGGCATTGCGAGCAGGTGCACCGGCGGGGCGGTTTTCCCGGTAGAATTTCGGCGCATATGGGCGGGTGGGGCGACGCGGGTCGAAGCCCCCGCGCGCCCTTCCGGCCAGCCCGGAACGAGGAGAAC
>RFKM01000285.1 GCA_003694465.1 Alphaproteobacteria bacterium | reverse complement strand
GGTGCAGGCCCACGGCGCGCTGAGCTCCTTCGCCGCGGCGAGCAGACGGTCGGTCTCTTCGGGGATCGCGACATCGACGGCAACGAGAACGGTCTTGAACATGGCGGTCTCCTCAGAACGGCGGCTGCGTGGCCCGCGGGCGCTGGATGAAGGCGATCATCAGGATCAGGAGGATCGCCGGGATGAAGAACAGCTCCTTCGGCATCCGCTCGTTCTCGACCAGCACCGCCGACAGGCGCGCCGGCTCGTCGCCGTAGAAATCGAACTCCTGCGACAGGCGGAAGAACGGCGTGCCGGGGAAGGGCTCGTCGAGGATCAGCTGGCCGTCTTCCTCATGCACCGTGAGGCCGGCGGCGGCGAGGCGGTCTTCGCCGCTGCCCTCGGCCTCGGGGGTGATCATCACCGTCACCTTGCCGATCTTGCCGGTATCGAAATCGGGTGCGGTGATCTCGAGGCGCACCGGCTCGCCGACCGGCAGTTTCTCGAGTTCGACCAGCGCCGCCGGGCCGGTGTAGGCGGTATAGGGCGCCTCGATCCTGTCGAGCCAGAAGCCGGGCCGGAACAGGGTGAACACGGCAAGCAGCAGCACGGCGGTTTCCCACAGCCGGCTCTTTGCGATGAAATAGCCCTGGGTCGCGGCGGCAAAGACCAGCATGGCAATCACCGAGACGACGAAGACGAACACCGCCTTCACCGGCCCGACGTCGATCAGCAAGAGGTCGGTGTTGAAGATGAACATGAACGGCAGGAGCGCCGTGCGGATGTCATAGGAAAAGCCGATAAGGCCGGTCTTGATCGGATCGCCCCGCGAGATCGCCGCCGCCGCATAGGCGGCAAGGCCAACCGGGGGCGTGTCGTCGGCGAGGATGCCGAAGTAGAAGACGAACATGTGCACGGCGATCAGCGGCACGATCAGCCCCGATTGCGCCCCCACCTGCACGATCACCGGCGCCATCAGCGAGGAGACGACGATGTAGTTGGCAGTGGTCGGCAGGCCCATTCCGAGGATCAGCGAGAGCACCGCAACGAGCACCAGAAGCACCATCAGGTTGCCGCCGGAGACCGTTTCGATGACCTGACCGATGATCTGGTGGGCGCCGGTCAGCGAAATGGTGCCGACGATGATCCCCGCCGCGCCGGTGGCCACGCCGATTCCGATCATGTTGCGCGCACCGCTCTCGAGCCCCGAGACGAATTCGCCAAAGCCGGCGGCGAATTCCTTCGCGCTGTCGTGGGCGCCGCGGAAGAAGGCCTTGAGCGGGCGATGGGTGAGGGCGACGAAAATCATCGCCACCGTCGCCCAGAAGGCCGAAAGCGCCGGCGAAAGGCGCTCGAGATGTTCGGTGCGCACCATCAGGTTCCAGACCAGAACGAAGATCGGAAGGGCGAAATAGGCCCCGCCCAGAAGCGTCGGCGTCAGGCGCGGGGCGCGCACGACGGTGGCGTTGGGGTCGTCCACCTCAAGGTCGGGAAAGCGCGAGGCGACATAGACCAGCCCGAGATAGGCCAGCGCCAGCAGAAGCAGCGTCGGATAGACCGTCTCCCCCGGCATCAGCGGCTCGAGCAGGGTGCGAAAGCCGATCACGAGGAAGGTGATGGCGGCGAGGCCGAGAAACCCGGTGAGGAACAGCAGCAGGATCATCAGCACGCCGATCCGGCGCCCTTCCTTCTCGAGGCCCTTCAGCCCCAGCTTCAGGCTTTCGAGGTGCACGATGTAGAGCAGCGCGATGTAGGAGATCACCGCCGGGAGGAAGGCGTGCTTGACGACCTCGATATAGGGGATGTTGACATATTCGACCATCAGGAAGGCCGCCGCCCCCATCACCGGCGGGGTGAGCTGGCCGTTGGTCGAAGAGGCAACCTCGACGGCGCCTGCCTTTTCGGGCTTGAAGCCGATCTTCTTCATCAGGGGGATGGTGAAGGTGCCGGTGGTCACGGTGTTGGCGATCGACGAGCCCGAGATCATCCCGGTCATCATCGACGAGAGCACCGCCGCCTTGGCCGGGCCGCCCCGCAGGGCGCCGAGCAGGGCGATGGCCACCTTGATGAACCAGTTGCCGCCGCCGGCCTTCTCGAGAATGGCTCCGAACAGCACGAACAGGAAGATCATCGTCGTCGAGACGCCGAGCGCGACGCCGAAGACGCCTTCCGTCTGCATCCAGTAATGGCCCATCGCCTTCGAGAACGAGGCGCCGCCGTAATTGGTGATGTTGCCGATCCAGGACGAATAGCCCCCGAAGAAGGCGAGGGCGAGAAACGCCGACGAAATCGCCACCAGCGGCAGGCCGAGCGAGCGCCAGACGGCGATCATCAGGGTGACCATGCCGATGGCGGAAATGGTGATGTCGGTGGTGGTCCAGAGGCCGGGGCGGTCGGCGATCTGGAAGCGGAAGACCACCAGATAGAGCGTCGAGACGAGGCCGGCGGCGACCAGAAGCCAGTCATACCACGGCACCCGGTGGCGCGCGCCGAATATCGGGAAGGCGAGGGTGGCGAGAGTCAGCGCGAAGGCGAGGTGAATGAAACGGGCCTGAGCGACGATGTTGGCAAAGAAGTTGATGCCGGTGAATTCGGCCAGCAGACCGGGAATCCGGCTGGCGATGTAGAGCTGGAACAGCGACCACGTGATCGAGATCCAGAAGATCAGGCGGGTGACGAACGGCCCGGCCTGGCGTGCGCCGGTATCGGCCTCGGCCACCATCTCGTCGGCGGATTTCATCGCGGTATCGGTCATGTCGGCCCCCATTGCCAAGGTCAGCAGGCATCGCCCGGGAATAGACAGATGCGCCAGCGCACCCGGGAAGGCACGCTGGCGCGGGTTTCGTCAACGCATGGCGTCGATCAGTCCATCAGCCCCAGTTCCTTGTAGGCCTTGATGGCGCCGGGGTGCAGCGGCGCCGAAAGGCCGGCCGAGATCATCTCTTTCGGATCGAGGTTGGCAAAGGCCGGGTGCAGCTTGCGGAAATCGTCGATGTTCGACATCACCGCCTTGGCCACGACATAGACCACATCCTCGGGCACGTTCGCCGAGGTCACCAGCGTGGCGCGCACGCCGAAGGTGTGGATGTCGTCGGGGTTGCCCTCATACATGCCGCCGGGGACGGTGGCATAGGAGTAGTAGGGGTTCTCGGCGACGAGCTTGTCGATCGGGGCGCCCTCGACCGAAACCAGCTTCACGTCGCAGGTGGTGGTGGCTTCCTTGATCGCCGCCGCCGGGTGGCCGATGGTGTAGATCATCGCGTCGATGTTGTTGTCGCAGATCTGCTTGGCCATCTCCGAGCCCTTGTATTCGGTGGCCAGCGAGAAATCGTCCATCGTCATGCCGAAGGCGTCCATCACCACTTCCATGGTGGCGCGCTGGCCCGAACCCGGGTTGCCCACATTCACGCGGTGGCCCTTGAGGTCTTCAAACGAATTGATGCCGCTGTCGGCGCGCACCAGAAGGGTAAAGGGTTCGGCATGAACCGAGAACACCGCGCGGATTTCCGGGAAGGGGTTGTCGGCGAATTTCGAGGAGCCGTGATAGGCGTGGAACTGCCAGTCGGACTGGGCAACGCCGAACTCGAGCTCGCCGGCCTTGATGGTGTTGATGTTGTAGACCGACCCGCCCGTCGATTCGACGGCGCAGCGGATGCCGTGTTCCTTGCGGTCCTTGTTGACGAGGCGGCAGATCGCGCCGCCGGTGGGGTAATAGACGCCGGTCACGCCGCCGGTGCCGATCGAGATGAAGCGCTGGTCCTGGGCCGAGGCCGACCCGGCAAGGGTAATGGCCGCAGCGGCAATCACGCCGCCGGCGATCTTCGTGAAGGTCATGTTTTCTCTCCCGTTGGTAATGCGGCCATTCCATGGCCGCCGATAAGGGAAGGATTGCCGCAGCACCGCCGAGAGTCACGAAAAACTTACGTTTTTTTTGTCGGCCAGTAGGCGTTGTTCGCAAGCCGCACCGCCTCGTAGGCCCTGATTCGCGCCCGCGCCGCCTCGCCGCCCCGTGCCATCATCAGGGCCAGCAGCACCTCGACCAGCGCCGTCATCCCGGAGAAAGAGCCGAAATGATGCGTGCTCAGCACGTCGGCCCGCAAGAGGTGGTCGGGGTGGAAGCGGGGCGAAATCACGTCGGAATCGCTGATCATCACCACTTTCATGCCCCGTTCACGGGCGAAATGGCACGCTTCGATGGTCTCGCGCGAATAGGGCATGATCGAAACGGCGATCAGCACGTC
>RFKM01000284.1 GCA_003694465.1 Alphaproteobacteria bacterium | reverse complement strand
TGTCACCCATCTGCGCCGCATCTACGAGGTGCTTTCGGCGGAACTGGCCGAGAACGGGCGCGCCGGCTGGCTGGAAGAGGAGCTGGCGGTGCTGACCGATCCGGCGACCTATCGGGTCGAGCCGGAAGAGGCGTGGCGGCGGGTCAAGACGCGCACCCATTCGGGGCGGTTCCTGGCGGTGGTGCGGGAACTGGCGCGTTTTCGCGAGAGCTATGCGCAGGCGCGCAACATCCCGCGCAACCGGGTGTTCAAGGACGATGCGCTGTTGGAACTGGCCTCGACGCGGCCTACGGACATGGCCGAGCTTTCGCGTTCGCGGCTGCTCCTGCGCGAGGCGCGGCGCGGCGAGATCGCCGAGGGGATTGTCGCCGCGGTGAAGACGGCGCTTGCGCTGCCCGAGGACAAGCTGCCGAAACTGCCGAAGACCGGGCGCGAGAAGCTGCAGGTCAACCCGGCGCTGGCCGATCTCCTGCGGGTGCTTCTGAAGGCAGTTTCGGAAAACACCGGGGTGGCGCAGAAGCTGATCGCCTCGGCCGCCGATCTCGACCTCATCGCCGCCGGCGAGCGCGACGTGCCGGCGCTGAAGGGCTGGCGGGCGGAGGTCTTCGGCAAGGATGCCCTGCGCCTGTGCGCGGGCGAGCTGGCACTGACCGCGAAGGGCCAGAGCGTGCGGGCGATCGAGATCTGACTGTCGCGGCCGGGCCTGCCGGTGCGAGTGGTGGCGTGATCGGATTTGCGCCTCGCGGTCCCGAAAAATGGCCCCGGCGCGCTGCTTCAGCGCCGCAGGCTGCGGGAATTGCGCGCCCCGACGACGCGGATCGCCCGGATGTCGCGCAGGCGAGCGTTCGAGATAAATTCGGCAACATGAACGGTGCGCGCATAGGGCGTGCCCGGGGGCGTTGCCCAGCGCGGGGTGGCGATGCGGAACTCGTAGGTGAGCACGCCGTTTTCGGGCTTGCCGTCGTTCAGCGGCTCGAGCGTCGCGTCCCAGTAGCCCAGCCGCGGCGGCAGGCCGGTGGCATGAACGATGATCCCGGCGGTGGTGCGCTCGGCAGTGAGGCGCGTGACCTGATCGACGAGAAGGCGCCTGTCCTGCGTATCGCCCCAGCCGTCGGCGGGTTCGATCGCCACCCAGTCTTCCTGCCCCGGTTTCGAGAACCAGTTCAGCGGGTTCAGGTTGATGCCGTTCGAACAGGCGGCGAGGCCGAGAACGAGGGCAAGGGCGGCGAGGATGCGGGGCATGTGGTGCTCTCCCTGGGTCTGGTTCTGACTAGCGCAAGCGGGTCGGTTTGAAAAGCCGTTGCGTGCCGGGCTGGACCTTTCGGGCGGCGGCGATTAGGTGGAGGTCGCTGGGAAAACGGAGATGCGCCATGGCCACCGAAGCCTTCGAGAACATCGTCGAGGATTTCGAGTTTCTGGACGACTGGGAAGATCGTTACGCGATGGTGATCGACCTCGGCAAGCGGCTGCCGGGGCTCGATCCGGCGCTGAAGGTGCCGGCCACGAAGGTGGAGGGCTGCGCCAGCCAGGTGTGGCTGGTGCCGCGCATCGAGAACGGCGTGTTCCGCTTCGAGGGCGATTCCGACGGGATGATCGTGCGCGGGGTGATCGCGATTCTGCAGGCGCTCTACAACGGCGTGCCGGTCGAGGAGGTCGGGCGGATCGACGCGCAGGCGGAACTGGCGCGGATCCGGCTCGAGGAGCATCTTTCGGGCCAGCGCACCAACGGGCTGCGTTCGATGGTCGAGCGGATTCGCAAGCTGGCGGCCGAGGCCGCGTGAGCCGCCCCCGGGGGCCAGCCCCCGGACCCCCGGGATATTTGTGGAAAGATGAAAGGGTGCGGCGCCGGCGAGGCTGACCCCGGCGGGCCTTATCTTTGCCCGGATTGGCGGTTAGAGTGGCGGCGAAGCAGTCAATGGCCGGGCGATGAGCAGTCTTCCAAGACAGCAGGTGCGGCGGCGCCGGGTGTTCTACATTCCGGGCTACGATCCGATTTCGCCGCGGCGCTACCGCGAGATCTACCGCGCCGAGGGGCGGGCGCAGGCGGCGATTTCGGGCTACGAGATCGAGCTGGTGGGCCGGCCGGGGGGCGCAGTCTATGGCTGGGACGTGACGGCGCGCATCGACGGGGCCGAGACGCGGGCCGAGGTCGAGGTTCTGGTCTGGTCGGACATCGTGCGCGCCTCGATGGATCGGGGGGTCTGGGCGACCTATCTGGCGCTGGTGCGCACGGCCTGGGTCTATATCGCATCGGGGGCCTTCATCCGCATGTTCCGGCTGCGCAAGGGGCCGGTGGTGGCGGCGCTCTATCCGGTGCTGATGCTGCTGGGGCAGGCGCTTCTGGCGGGGCTCCTGGGCGGGGCGGTGCTCTGGGCGGTGCTGGCGCTCGTGGGCGCGGGCACGGTGGCGGGCTGGGTGCTCGGGCTGGGGCTTGGCGCGCTGGCCGGGGGGCTGCTCCTGCGCTGGTTCCGGCGCATCGACAACCGGCTTTACGTCTATTACCTCATGCATGATTATGCCTTTTCGGCGATGACGCGGGGGGCCAATCCGCCCGAGCTGGAGGAGCGGATGGCGCAGTTTGCCGACCGGATTGCCGCGGCGCTGGAGACCGACGTGGACGAGGTTCTGGTGGTGGGGCATTCCTCGGGTGCGCATCTGGGGGTTTCGATCCTGGCCGATCTGTTCCGGGCCGGGCGGGTGCCGCGGGACGGGCCGAAGCTGGCCTTTCTGACCCTCGGGCAGGTGGTGCCGATGATCTCGTTCCTGCCGGAGGCGGCGCGGTTGCGGCGCGACCTGCACGATCTGAGCCGCGAGCCGGGGCTGACCTGGGTTGACGTGTCGGCGCCGGGGGACGGGTGCGCCTTTGCCCTGTGCGATCCGGTGAGCGTGTCGGGGGTGGCGCCGGCGGAGGGCAAGCTCTGGCCGCTGGTGATCTCGGCGGCCTTCACCCAGACGCTGAGCCCGGAGCGGTGGAAGGCGCTGCGCTGGCTCTTCTTCCGGCTGCATTTCCAGTATCTGTGCGCTTTCGACCGGCCGGGGGATTACGACTATTTCCAGATCACCGCCGGGCCGCTGACCCTCGCCGAGCGCTATGCCGGGCGGGCGCCCTCGCGCAGTCTGATCGACCGGCCGGTGTCGGGGCATCGGAGCATGGCGCCATGAGCGGGGGCTGTCCGATCCCGCCGAAACCGGCCTCGCGCGAGGGGAAGGTGAGCCTGTGGCGCTATGCGCGGCTGTTCCGGCGCGACATTCTTTCGGCCCAGCCGGCGCGGCTTTACCGGGCGTGGATGGCGGAGTTCCGCACCCCCTTCTTCCGCTCCTTCACCTGCAACGATCCGGAGCTGGTCGATCTGGTGCTGCGCGGGCGGCCGGACGACTTTCCGAAGTCGGAGCGGCTGCGCGAGGGGCTGGCGCCTCTCCTGGGCAATTCGGTTTTCGTCACCAATGGCGAGACCTGGAAGCGGCAGCGGCGGATCATCGACCCGGCCTTCGAGGGCGGGCGGCTGCGCGACACCTTTCCGGCGATGTGGGCGGCGGGGCTGGCGGCGGTCGAGCGGCTGGGTG
>RFKM01000039.1 GCA_003694465.1 Alphaproteobacteria bacterium | reverse complement strand
GGCGGGGGCTCACGGAATCCAGGAATCTAGATTCGTGGAGTCCGTGCGTGCGGGCCGGCACGCGATAACCCGAGGCCGCGCCGCTGCAGAGCGCCGTCCCGCACCTGGAACACGCGGGTCATGGGGGCGCTTGCGCGGCGGGCCAGGGCGGGTGGCGCGCCCCTCCGCCGCGTGACGCCAAGCGCCGTGCGCGGCCTGCCCCCGCTCAGCCGCGCGGCAGGGCGGCGGCCTCGCGCGCCAGCCGGGTGATTTCCGCCCAGTCGCCCGCCTCCATCAAGGCCTTCGGCGCAACCCAGGAGCCGCCGGCGCAGAGCACGTTCGGCAGCGAAAGGTAGGCCTCGGCATTGGTCGGCGAGATGCCGCCGGTGGGGCAGAAGCGGATCTGCGGCAGCGGTGAGGCGAGGGCCTTGAGGAACGCCGCGCCCCCGGCGGCTTCGGCGGGAAAGAACTTCAGCACCGTGTAGCCGCGCGCGAGCAGCGCCATCGCCTCGGTGGCGGTGGCCGCCCCGGGCAGAAGCGGCAGCCCCTCGGCTTCGGCGGC
Organism: Alphaproteobacteria bacterium; assembly: GCA_003694465.1. Classification (GTDB taxonomy): domain Bacteria; phylum Pseudomonadota; class Alphaproteobacteria; order Rhodobacterales; family Rhodobacteraceae; genus RFKM01. Next base: position 3,276 of record RFKM01000039.1, on the reverse strand, counting down.
CTCGAGCAGCGCCTCGCTCGCCCCGGGCGAAACCCCGAACCGGGCGCCGGCATCGCGGGCGCGTTTCACGTCGTCGGGGGTGAGCAGCGTGCCGGCGCCGGGAATGCCGCCGGGCACCTTGGCCATTTCCGAGATCACCTCGAGCGCCGCCGGCGTGCGCAGCGTGACCTCGAGCGCCGGCAGCCCGCCGGCGACGAGCGCCTCGGCCAGCGGCCGGGCATGGGCGACATCCTCGACGATCAGCACCGGAACGATCGGCGCGGCGCGGCAGATATCCTCGGTGCGGCGGCTGATTTCGGCGGCGGTGAGAGGGGCGGGGGCCATGGTCTCTTTCCCTTGGTTCAGACGACGCAGGAGGCGCCGGTGGTGGCAACGCCGGCATTCTGCCGGAACAGCTCGAACAATTCGCGCCCGTGGCCGTGGCGATTGGCCGAAAGATCGGCGCTGACCGGTTCGCGGCTGTCGAAATCTTCGGCCAGAACCTCCAGCGTGCCGGCCTCGGCGTCAAGGCGGACCATGTCACCGTCGCGCAGCCGGGCGATCGGCCCGCCCAGCGCCGCCTCGGGCGAGACATGGATCGCCGCCGGCACCTTGCCCGACGCCCCCGACATCCGCCCGTCGGTGACCAGCGCCACCCGCAGCCCGCGCTCCTGCAGCACCGAGAGCACCGGGGTAAGGCCGTGCAGCTCGGGCATGCCGTTGGCGCGCGGGCCCTGGAAGCGCACCACCACCACCACGTCGGAGGTGAATTCGCCGGCGCGGAAGGCGGCCTTCACCGAGTCCTGGTCGTGGAAAATGCGCGCCGGCGCCTCGATGACATGCCGGTCGGGCGCCACGGCCGAAACCTTGATCACCCCGAGCCCGAGGTTGCCCGAAAGCTGGGCAAGCCCGCCGTGGGGCTGGAACGGGTCGGACACCGGGCGCAGGATGCGCGCGTTCTCGCTCTTTTTCGGGCCCTCGACCCACTCGAGCCTTCCGTCGATCAGCCGCGGCTCGCGCGTATAGGCTTCAAGACCGGTGCCGACCACGGTGCGCACGTCGTCATGCAAAAGCCCGGCATCGCGCAATTCGCCGATCATGTAGGCCAGACCGCCGGCGGCGTGGAAATGGTTCACGTCTGCCAGACCGTTCGGATAGACCCGGGCCATCAGCGGCACCACCGCCGAGATCTCGGCGAAATCCTCCACCGCCAGTTCGATCCCCGCCGCCCGGGCCATCGCCGGCAGGTGCAGAACGAGGTTCGTCGAGCCGCCCGTCGCCATCAGCCCGACGATGCCGTTCACGAAGGCCTTTTCGTCGAGGATGCGGCCAAGGGGGGTGTAGTCGTTGCCAAGGGCGGTGATCGCGGCGGCGCGGGTGGCGGCGGCCTCGGTCAGCGCCGCGCGCAGCGGCGTGCCGGGGTTGACGAAACTCGCCCCCGGCAGGTGCAGCCCCATGAATTCCATCAGCATCTGGTTGGTGTTGGCGGTGCCGTAGAAGGTGCAGGTGCCCGGCCCATGATAGGCGGCCATCTCGGCGGCCATCAGTTCTTCCCGGCTCGCCTCGCCGGTGGCGAAGCGCTGGCGCACCTTGGCCTTCTCGTCGTTCGAGATCCCCGAGGTCATCGGCCCGGCGGGCACGAAGATCCCCGGCACATGGCCGAAGGTCGCCGCCGCCATCACCAGCCCCGGCACGATCTTGTCGCAGACCCCGAGGTAGAGCGCGGCGTCGAAGGTGTTGTGGCTGAGCGCCACGCCGGCGGCGAGGGCAATGACATCGCGCGAGAACAGGCTGAGCTCCATCCCTGGCGTCGATTGCGTGACCCCGTCGCACATCGCCGGCACCCCGCCGGCGACCTGTGCCGTCGCCCCCGCCGCCCGCGCCGCTGCCTTGATCTGCTCGGGATAGTCGCGGAAGGGGGCATGGGCCGAGAGCATGTCGTTGTAGCTGGTGACGATGCCGATGTTGGGGGCGCGGTCCTCGGCAAGGCGCGCCTGATCGGGGCCGGCGCCGGCATAGGCATGGGCCTGGTTCGAGCACGAAAGGTGGGCGCGGGCGGGCCCGTCTTCGGCGGCCTGATCGAGGCGGGCAAGGTAGGCCGCCCGGCGCGCGCGCGAGCGTTCGGCGATCCGGTCGGTGATCCGGGCGATTTCGGGGTGAAGCGATGCCATGGGCGCTGTCCTTCTGGCGGTCACGGTCGTGGGCGTGGGCGGCGATGGCCACGCCGGTCTTTGTCACGCGGGGGAATAGCACAGGGGTTTAGCGCTAACAACCTTTGCAATGACCGCTGGCGATTGTCGGCCGGGCGCGGACAATGGCCGAAATATCTTCGGATTTGCGAAAATTCATCGCAATTTCGCCGCAATTGACCGCGAGAGTGTGTGCCGAACCGGGGCAAACCCCGAGAAACCGGAGGAACGAACGTGAAGAGTCGCACCATCTTGCTGTCTTTGGCGCTGGGGCTTGCGCTTTCCGCCTGCGCCAAGGACGAATTCGTCACCCGCGCCGCCACCGAGGACGGCCCCGGCGCGGCGCTGCTCGGCGCCGCCGAGGCGCCGGCGCTGGTCTCGCGCGACTACAGCGTCGAGAATGTCGAGGTGGTGGTGCCGGAAAGCCTCGAGGTTTCCTATGCCAACAGCTTCTTTCCCAAGGCCGATATCGTCTGGTGGGGCGATCCGGTGGGCGACCGGCGCGCGCAGGTCGATGCGCTGATCACCGAAGCCGTGAAAAAGGGCGTGGCCGATCTGGACGGGGCGCGCAAGGTCAACCTCGTGCTGGAAGTCACGCGCTTTCATGCCATCACCGAAAAGACCCGCTTCGCCGCGCCGCCGGGCACCGCCACCCACGACATCAAGATGATGCTCACCGTGCTCGATGCCGAAACCGGCGAGGTGATCGAGCCGGCGCACCCGGTGGGCGTCACCTTCGAGGCCCATACCGGCACGCAGGCGCTGGCCGACATGGCCGAGGGCATCACCCAGAAGGACCGGATCACCGAAAAGCTCGTCGAGCTCATGCACATGGAACTCGGCTGAGCCGCCGCCCCAAGGCAGGGGCAGGCCGGATCAAGGGCGCCCGCGCGGGCGCCCTTTTCGCGTCCGCTCCGCCGGCCCGGGCGCTTTCGCGCTTTTCGCCGGCACGGGGCTGCGCTAACCGGGGGGCATGACCGAGACTGCCCAAGCCCCACGCCCCACCGTCCGCCTGAAGCCGAAGGCCAATGCCCGCGCCATCCGTCACGGCGCGCCCTGGGTTTTCGACAACGAAATCGTTACCGACCGGCGCACCCGCGCGCTCGCC
>RFKM01000283.1 GCA_003694465.1 Alphaproteobacteria bacterium | reverse complement strand
CGTCACCCTGATCGCCGTGTTCGGCATCTTCGCCGCCTCGATCTACTCGGCCACCCTGCTACCGGGCGAATTCACCCCGAAAAAGGACATCGGGCGCACCCTCGTTTCGCTGGAACTGCCGCCGGGCACGACGCTGGCCGAAACCCGCGCCGTCACCAACCGGCTTTCGGAACTGGTGCACGAGATTCCCGAAGTCGAGAGCGTCTTTGTCGAGGCCGGCACCAGCGGCGACATCAACAAGGCGAGCCTGACCGTCAACTACGGCCCCAAGACCGAACGCAGCCGCGGCGCGGTGGCAATCGAGACCGACATCATGGCGCGCCTTGCCACCGTGCCCGACCTGCGGGCAAACCTCATCAACGAGCGCGGCAGCCGCGACGTTTCGCTCAGCGTTCTGGGCAGCGACCGCGAGGCGGTCACCCGCGCCGCGCATGAGCTCGAACGGCAGATGAAGGGCCTGCCGCAGGTCACCGGCGTTTCGACCACCGCCGCCCTGCCCCGGCCGGAGATCCAGCTCGTCCCGCGCGGCGATCTGGCCGCCGAATTCGGCATCACCGCCAATGCCCTCGCCTCGGTGCTGCGCGTGGCCACCATCGGCGACACCGACGCCAACCTCGCCAAGTTCACCGAGGGCGACGAGCAATACCCGATCGTCGTGCGCCTGCGCGAGACAGACCGGCGCAACCTGCTCGGCGCGCAGGACCTGCGCATTACCACGCCCTCGGGTGTTTCCGTGCCGGTGCGCCTCGTGGCCGACATGCGCCTGACCGAGGGGCCGAGCGTGGTCACCCGCTACGACCGCGATTTCGAAACCAAGGTCGAGGCCACTCTTGCCCCGGGCTACGTTCTGGGCGAGGCCACCGAGGCCGTCGATGCCCTGCCGATCGCGCAGAACATGCCCGACGGCACGCGCATCGCCACCACGGGCGATGCCGAGATCATGGCCGACATCTTCGCCGGTTTCGCCACCGCCATGGGGGCGGGCATCCTGCTGGTCTACGTGCTGCTCTCGGTGCTGTTCTCGAGCTTCGTGCGCCCGATCGTGGTGCTGCTCACCCTGCCGCTGGCCATCGGCGGGGCGATCTTCGCGCTCTACATCTTCGACATGGCGATGGGCATGGCCGTGGTCATCGGCTTCCTTCTGCTGATGGGCATCGTCACCAAGAACGCGATCATGCTGCTGGCCTTCGCCCGCGATGCGATGAGCCGGGGCCTCTCGCGGCCCGAGGCGATGGTCGAGGCCGGGCACAAGCGCGCCCGCCCGATCATCATGACCTCGATCGCCATGACGGCGGGGATGCTGCCCAGCGCCTTCGTCACCCATCTCGGCGGCGAATTCCGCGCCCCGATGGCGATCGCGGTGATCGGCGGCATCATCCTGTCGACGGCGCTGTCGCTGGTCTTCGTGCCGGTGCTGTTCAGCCTTGTCGACGGCACCCGCGAATGGGTGATGCGGCTGGTGATGCCCTCCGCGCGCGCAGAAACGGCCCGGCAGGCGGCGCGCGGTTGACCGGAGGCCGGTGAGCCGAAGGCGGCAAAGTCAATGGCGGGCGGCGCGCTACCGCGTCGCCGGAGACAACGGCCGCTTGCCCTCAGGACAGGAACCTTTCCGCAGGCGCCTTGCCAGGGCCACGACCAGCGGGTGCAGGGCCGTGAAGGCCGCCGCCGAGGCGGCCAGCGCCAGCCACCCCTGCCAGGGCGGGCGGTTCCAGCTCCAGACCCCGGCGGCCACCGGGGCGACGAGAACGGGCAGCATCGCCACCGTGGTCAGCGGGTTCGACACATGCCGCCGCCCGCGCCCGATCCAGACCAGTTCAAGGAACCGGCGCACCTTCTGGTGCAGGTGCATCCGGTCGGGCGCGGTGATCTGCTTGCCGGCGAACCAGCGGCGCAGAACCGTGTGGAGCGTGTCGGCAAAGGGGTAGAACAGCACCAGAATCACCGACGGCACCGAAACCTCGGGCCGCAGGGCGATCAGCGAAATGCCCAGCCAGACCAGCACATGGCCGATCGAATAGGCCCCGGCATCGCCAAGGAAAAGCCGCCCCCCCGGCCAGTTGACCAGAAAGAACCCGGCCGCCGCCGCCGCCAGCAGATGGGCCAGCACCGCGATCTGCAGCGTCCCGGCTTGGGCGGCGATGTCGCCAAGGCCGAGCCCGGCGACGACCGTCACCGTCGCCGCCAGCCCGTTCATCCCGTCGATGAGGTTGACGGCATGACAGAAGATCGCCGCCAGAAGCACGGTCACGACGATGCCGGCCGGCGCGAAACCCATGAGCTGGTCGAGGCCGACAAGATCTCCCCGCTGCACCCAAAGGCCGAGCAGCGAAACCGCCACCAGCGCCGAGACGAGCGCGGCGAGAAAGCGTTTGCGCGCCGAAACCATGTAGCCGAGGTCTTCGAAGAGACCCGCGGAAAAAACCGGGACGAGCGTTGCAAGAAAGAGCAGCGTGTAGCCCCCCGACGAGCGCCCGCTGAGAAGCGCCGCGCCCCCGAGCATACCCGCCAGAACCGCAAGCCCGCCGAGGCGTATCGTATCGCCGGCATGGGAGGCCTGCACCGCAAGGTGATCGTCCCGTTCGCGGGCAACTTTCCCAATCCAGGGCTTCAGACGCACCAGCGTCCAGCCGATCAGGAGGGCAATCAGAAAGGCGCTGACCAAGGCGCGGACGATGCCGGAATCTTCAACCAAATTCATTATACTCGACCGAACTCAACCACCCACGAAGGGCCAGAGCAGACATCCACCTGCCATACCGGCCAACTTCCTTGTCAAGAAAGCAACTGGCGGCCCGCACAACCACGAATAGGGGTGACGCGCGGACTATTTCGCTTTCCGCGTTTAAGCCCGCAGGCCGACTCGGTCAACGCCGCACCGCGGCACGACCGCGCCCTGTCGCAGGACGGCCACAGCCGAAATGGCCATTCCGCATCGCGCGCCCGGTCTCACCGGCACCAGCGGCCGCCAGCTGCTGCCACCGCCGGCCATTGCTTTGCGATGTGTTCGTCCCGCCGGGACCGGCTGGTCTTCCGCCATCACGGCCCAAACCCGTCAAGGGTGAGCACCCTTCCGCGTTCACGGTCAGCGTCGCGGCTCATCGCCATCCGGCGGCATCTTGCCGCGCCTTCGCCGTCCGATCCAGCCGAGCCGGTAGAAGACCCAGATCATCGCCGCAGCCGAGACGGCCATCAACGCGAGCGCCCATTCATAGCCGAAGCGCCAGCCCAGTTCGGGCATGTTCCAGGGAGACGCCCTCTCGAAGTTCATGCCGTAAAGGCCGGCGATGAAGGTCATGGGAATGAAGATCGTCGAGATGATCGCCAGCACCTTCATGATCTCGTTCATCCGGTTCGAAAGCGAGGAAAGGTGCAGATCCACCAGCCCCTGAGCCACCTCGCGATAGACCTCGACCATGTCGAGCGCCTCGAAGGCATGGTCGGCGCAGTCGCGGAAGAAGGGCAGCATCCAGTCTTCGATGCCCGGCGTGTCTTCGCGCAGCAGCACCCCGATCGCCTCGCGCAGCGGCCAGAGCGCGCGGCGCATCTCCAGAAGGTCGCGCTTGAGCCGGTGCACCTCGGTCACCAGCCCGTCCTCGGGGTCGGCGAGGATCTGCTCCTCGAGCGCGTCCATGTGGTCTCCATAGCTTTCGAGCATCGGAAACCACAGGTCGATCGCGGTATCGATCAGGGCGAAGAGGAGGTAGCCGCAAGGGCCGCGGATGCGCCCGGAACCCGCCTCGAGGCGCTTGCGCACCGGGTCGAAGATGTCGCCCTCGCCCTCCCGCAGGCTGAGAACGTAGCCCGGACCGAGGACAAGCGTCACCTGTTGGGAACGGAAGGGCAACGCCGAAACGGGCACCCGCAGGAAGGTCTGGACCAGATCGCCCAACACTTCGGAATGCGGGCGCTGATCTGTGTGGAACATCTCGGCTGTGCCCAGATCGCCAAGGCCGAGGGCGGAGGCGACCGCGACGATCGCATCCTTGTCGGCGAGCCCCCGGATATCGATCCAGCGGCGCTTGCCCAGACCGGGATCGGCCACGAACCCGTCGCGGCATTGTACGCCCTCTTCGTCATAGAGCCAGGTCCGAACGACGGTCGGTCTGGCCGAAGGCGGCACGAAAATGGAAGTCGGCGAGGCGCCGATGTCTTCCCGGTGGCGCCGGGGCGCCAGATCGTTGAGCTTTTTCAAGCCGTTCTCCCTTCGGCTCACCGCAAGAACGCATTGCAACTTGCCAGAGCACGCCCATGATACAAGACCCCTACCGCCACAATGCGCGATGACACCGCTGCTGGAAAGCCTTCGTCCTTCCGTCGCTCGGAATGCGGCTGCCGGGCGCCCCGCGCGCATGCAAACGAGGCAACGCCCGCCACCACCAGGACGCCTTCGCGCACCCACAGGTCAGGGCGTGAGCGATCAGACCCGTTTCGTTGCCGATTGCGCAAATACAACCGGAACGGACATCCCGAGTCAGGCCGCAAGG
>RFKM01000282.1 GCA_003694465.1 Alphaproteobacteria bacterium | reverse complement strand
GGGCTGGCGCCGGCGCCAGCCCGGTGGCAGGCTGACCGCAGGAGGACCGCCCATGCCCCGCCTGCCTTCCGCCCGTCTCGCCGGGCTCGCCTGCGCCCTTGCCCTTGCCCTCGCCGGGGCGGCCGGGGCTGACCCCGCCTTCTGGAAAAACGAGTTTCCCCGCACCGATTTCACCATCAGCGCGGTCTCGGACTGGGGCGAGATTCTCGACGGCGGGCCGGGGCGCGACGGGATACCGGCGCTCGAGAACCCGGCCTTCATTCCCGTCGCCGAGGAAAGCCGGCTCGACCCGCGCGAGCCGGTGATGGTGCTCGCGATCGACGGGGCGCCGGCGCGCGCCTATCCGCTGCGCTACCTGATCTGGCACGAGATCGCCAATGACGTGGTGGCGGGCATTCCGGTGGCCGTCACCTTCTGCCCGCTGTGCAATTCGGCACTCGTGTTCGACCGGCGCGTGGGCGGCGCGGTGCTCACCTTCGGGGTGACGGGCAAGCTGCGGGCGTCGGACATGGTGATGTATGACCGCGAGAGCGAAAGCTGGTGGCAGCAGGCGGTGGGGCTGGGGATCGTTGGACGATACACCGGCACCCAGCTCGAACAATTGCCGAGCTGGACCGAGGCCTGGGCCGATTTCAGGGCGCACCATCCCGACGGGCTGGTGATGGACGAGCCGGATTTCCCGCGGATGTATGGGGCGAACCCCTACACCGGCTATGACCGGCGCGAGCGCCCCTATCCGTTCTACACCGGCGAAGACCCGCCCGGCGGCGTGCCGGCGCTGGCCCGCGTCGTGCGCGTCGGCAACCGCGCCTGGCCGCTTTCCCGGCTCGCAAAAGGGGGCGAGATCCACGAGGCGGGCGTGGTGATAAGTTGGGCGGGCGAACAGGCCTCGGCGCTCGACACGCGCCGCATCGCCGCCGGGCGCAGCGTCGCCTCCGTCCGGGTGCGCGACGCGACCGGGAACGACCTGCCCCATGACGTGATGTTCGCCTTCGCCTTTCATGCGCTGGTGCCCGACGGGATCTGGATGACCGGCGAGTGAGGCGCCGACTTCGGGTGTTGGCCCGGCAGGCCTCCCGGAATCCACGAATCTGGATTCGCAGATTCGAGCGGGGCCTCCCGGCCTCTGCCCGGTCCCCCCGGCCTTCCGCGGCTGGCCCATGACCCGCGCCATCTTCGCCGTGGGGCGTCGGGATTTGCAGGCCTGCCCCGCCCAATGGAAAAGGGCGAGGCCATGCCCCGCCCTTTCCGTTCCGTCTGACCCGGTCTCAGCTCTTGGCGAGATGGCGCAGCACGTAATGCAGCACCCCGCCGTTCTCGACATATTCGATCTCGACCTCGGTATCGATCCGGCAGCGCAGCTTGATCTCCCGGGTGCTGCCGTCGGCGTAGTGGATGGTGCAGGGCACCTCGGCCAGCGGCTTGAGATCGCCGGCGAGCCCGTGGATGTCGAAGATCTCGTCACCCTTCAGGCCGAGGGTCTTGCGGTTGTCCTCGCCGGTGAACTCGAAGGGGATCACCCCCATGCCCACGAGGTTCGAGCGGTGGATGCGTTCGAAGCTCTCGGCGATCACCGCCTTCACGCCAAGCAGGCTCGTCCCCTTGGCCGCCCAGTCGCGCGAGGAGCCGGCGCCGTATTGCTCGCCGCCGATGACCACCAGCGGCACGCCCGCCGCCTGATAGGCCATCGCCGCCTCGAAGATCGTCGTCACCTTGCCGTCGGGGCCCTTCGTATAGCCGCCCTCGACGCCATCGAGCATCTCGTTGCGGATGCGGATGTTGGCGAAGGTGCCGCGCATCATCACCTCGTGGTTGCCGCGGCGCGAGCCATAGGAGTTGAAGTCGCGCGGATCGACCCCGCGCTCGATCAGATACTTGCCCGCCGGGCTGTCGGGCGGGAAGCTGCCGGCCGGCGAAATGTGGTCGGTGGTGACGAAATCGCCGAGAATGGCCAGCTCGCGCGCCCCCTCGATATCGGCAATCCGGCCCGGCTCGGGCGACATGCCGCGGAAATAGGGCGGGTTCTGGATGTAGGTCGAACCCGCCGGCCAGTCATAGGTTTCGCCGCCCGAAACCTCGACCGCCTGCCATTTCTCGTCGCCCTTGAAGACGTCGGCATACTTGGCAAGGAAGGCCTCGCGGGTGACGGTCTTCTCGACCAGCTCGGCGATTTCGCTGTCGCTCGGCCAGATGTCCTTGAGGAAGACGTCGCGCCCGTCCGGGGTCTGGCCGATGGGCTCGCGGGTCAGGTCGATGTTCATGTCGCCGGCCAGCGCGTAGGCCACGACCAGCGGCGGGCTGGCGAGGTAGTTGGCGCGCACGTCCGGGCTGATCCGGCCCTCGAAGTTGCGGTTGCCCGAAAGCACGGCGGTGGCCACGAGGTCGCCCTCGGCGATGGCCTCGGAAATCTCCTTCTTCAGGGGGCCGGAGTTGCCGATGCAGGTGGTGCAGCCGTAGCCCACGAGGTTGAAGCCGAGGGCGTCGAGATGCTCCTGCAGCCCGGCGGCCTTCAGGTATTCGGTGACCACCTGGCTGCCCGGGGCCAGCGACGTCTTGACCCAGGGCTTCGAGGTCAGGCCCAGCTCATGGGCCTTCTTCGCCACCAGCCCGGCGCCGATGAGCACATAGGGGTTCGAGGTGTTGGTGCAGGAGGTGATCGAGGCGATCACCACCTTGCCCGAGCGCATGGTGTAGTCTTCGCCCTTCACGGGCACTTCCCGGTCCATCGGGCGCTTGAAGGTTTCGGCCATTTCGCGGGCGAAGGCGGCCTTGGCCTCGGTCAGCGGCAGGTAGTCCTGCGGGCGTTTCGGCCCCGAGATCGCCGGCACGATGGTGCCCATGTCGAGCTCGAGCGTCGAGGAATAGACCGGCGCGTAATCGGCCCCGCGCCAGAGGCCGTTTTCCTTCGCATAGGCCTCGACGAGGGCGATGCGGGCCTCGTCGCGCCCGGTCTGGCGCAGGTAGCGCAGGGTTTCGTCGTCGATCGGGAAGAAGCCGCAGGTGGCGCCGTATTCGGGCGCCATGTTGGCGATGGTGGCGCGCTGGGCCAGCGGCAGATGGTCGAGCCCGTCGCCGTAGAATTCGACGAACTTGCCGACAACCCCGTGGGCGCGCAGCATTTCAACCACCTTCAGAACGAGGTCGGTGCCGGTGGTGCCTTCCATCATCTTGCCGGTGAGCTTGAAGCCCACCACCTCGGGGATCAGCATCGAGATCGGCTGGCCGAGCATCGCCGCCTCGGCCTCGATGCCGCCGACGCCCCAGCCCAGAACCGCAAGGCCGTTGACCATGGTCGTGTGGCTGTCCGTGCCGACCAGCGTGTCGGGATAGGCCACCGTCTCGCCGTTCTGGTCGGTGTCGGACCAGACGGTCTGGGCG
>RFKM01000281.1 GCA_003694465.1 Alphaproteobacteria bacterium | reverse complement strand
CCTTCCGGCAAGAAAGACGCGTTTCGGAACGAACCGCGCGAATCCAGATTTCTGGATTCCGAGAGCGGCCCTGCCGCGTTGCGACCAACGCCCCGCCCCTCCCCCGAGGTGCGTGCCCTCGCAACCCGACGCCGGCCCGTCGTCTTGCGGGCGTGGCGGCGGCGACAGGCCACCCCCGTATCGCGCGCTTCGGATGGACGGGGCGCTCTCCGGCGTGGCGCAAACGCGCGGGATCAGTTCCGTCATGTCAAGTGCATGCAACGAGCTTCGGGCGCTGTCCCGGCCTCTCTCACCGCCTCCGATGGGCCATCGCCTCGCAGGCTGGGCGCGCCGTTCGATCGCCACCATTGACGGCGCGCGCCAGACCCCCGATATTTCGGCAGACTGGCGCCGGCGGTGCAGGACGGGCGAGGTCCGAAGCTGGTCTCGGGCCGACGAGGGCGGAGGACGACGTGAGCAAGACCAGACCGGTCATCGGAATCATCGGCAATGCCGCCGTGCTCGGCGACGATTACCCCGTCCACGCCACCGGCAAGATGAATTCCGCCGCCATTGCCGAGGTCTCGGAGGCGATGCCGCTGATCATCCCGTCCGATCCGCATTTCGTCTCGGTCGAGGAGCTGCTCGAGGTCTGCGACGGGTTTCTGCTCACCGGCGGACGGCCCAACGTCCACCCTGAGGAATATGGCGAGGAGCCGACCCCGGCCTATGGCGAGTTCGACCGCTGCCGCGACCGGATCACCCTGCCGCTGGTGCGCGCCTGCGTCGAGCGGGGGCAACCGTTCTTCGGCATCTGCCGGGGCTTTCAGGAGGTGAACGTGGCGATGGGCGGCTCGCTCTACCCGGAGATTCGCGAGCTGCCCGGGCGGATGAACCACCGGATGCCCCCAGACGGCACGCTCGAGGAGAAATTCGCCATCCGCCATTGTGTGCGTTTCACCCCCGGCGGCGTTTTCGAGCGCATCGTCGGTGCCCGCGAGGTGATGACCAACACCCTGCACGGGCAGGGGATCAAGGACCCGGGCAAGCGCGTGGTGATCGACGGCACCGCCGAGGACGGCACCCCCGAGGCGCTCTATATCGAAGGCGCGCCGGGCTTTGCCCTCGCCGTGCAATGGCACCCGGAATACAACGCCGCGCGCGATCCGGTCTCGCGCCCGCTGTTCGAGGCCTTCGGGCAGGCGGCCCGGGCCTGGCGCGCCGGGCGCCAGCCGCACCCGCTGATGCACGCGGTGTGAGAAACCGCTTGACCTTCCGGTAACGGGAAGGCCCGCACCAGGTGCGGGGCGCTCCGGACCCGGCTGCAAGGGGAAGTGTCGCCTGCACGGTGGCGCCTGCACGGGGGCGTCCCGATCCGCTCCCGCGCCGCGCTGCCCGCGCTTTCGCTCGCGCAGGCCTCACGTGACGGCAGCGCGGGTGCGGAACTCGGGGCGCTCCCATTCGCGCCCATCCATGACCGCGCCGATCGCCGCAATGGCGGTGTCGATGTCGGATTCGTCGATGTAGAGCGGGGCGATGCCGAAGCGCATGATGTCGGGGGCGCGGAAATCGCCGATCACGCCGCGGGCGATCAGCGCCTGCATGGCCGCATAGCCCTCGGCGAAACGAAAGCTCACCTGGCTGCCGCGCGCCTCGGGCTCGCGAGGCGAAGCGAGGGTGAGCGCCGGCGCCACTGCCTCGACCCCGGCGATGAACCGCTCCGAAAGCGCCACCGAGCGGGCGCGCAGGGCGGCCATGTCGACCCCGTCCCAGATGTCGAGCGCCGCCTCGAGCGCGGCCATCTGCAAGACCGGCGGCGTGCCGACCCGCATCCGCTCGATGCCCGCGCCGGGGCGGTAGTCGGGCTCGAAGGCGAAGGGTTCGGCATGGCCCAGCCAGCCCGAGAGCGCCGGGCGCACCGCCTCGGCATGGCGCGGGGCGACATGGATGAAGGCCGGCGCGCCCGGCCCGCCATTGAGAAACTTGTAGGTGCAGCCGGCGGCGAAATCGGCCCCCGCCGCGGCGAGGTCGACCTCGATCGCCCCGGCGCTGTGGGCCAGATCCCAGATCGTCAGCGCTCCGGCGGCATGGGCGGCGGCGGTGATCGCCTTCATGTCGTGGCGCCGGCCGGTGCGGTAATCGACCTCGGTGAGCATCACCACGGCGGTGTCTTCGTCGATATGGGCGGCGACCTGCTCGGGCGGCACGGTCACCAGCCGGTGCCCGCGCCCGAGCGCGCCGATCAGCCCCTGGGCGATGTAGAGATCGGTCGGGAAATTGCCGGTGTCCGAGAGGATCTTGCGCCGGTCGGGGCGCAGATCGAGCGCCGCGGCAAGGGCTTGGTGGATCTTGATCGAAAGCGTGTCTCCCAGCACCACGCTTTCGGGCTCGGCCCCGATCAGCCGGGCGATGCGCGCCCCGAGGCGCCGGGGCTGCGCCATCCAGCCGGCGCGGTTCCAGGCGGTGATCAGCATCTCGCCCCATTCTTCGGCAAGGGTGCGCTGCAGGCGCGCGGCGGCGGCGCGGGGCAGGGGTCCGAGGGAATTCCCGTCGAGATAGATCACCCCGTCCGGCAGATCGAACAGGGCCTTGGTGGCGGCAAAATCCATGATGCGCTCCGGTCTGGTCTGCCGGCAGGCTAGCGCACCGGGCGCCGGGCGCAAGGGGCGCAAGGGGGCGCGCGCCGCTGGCGACGGGCCTCT
>RFKM01000280.1 GCA_003694465.1 Alphaproteobacteria bacterium | reverse complement strand
GCGCGCAGACGGCCCAGCAACCTGCGGCTCTGGCTTTCGGTAACCTGGTTCACGGGCACGCCTCTCGTCCTCTTCCTGCGCGCGCCTACCCTAGAGGCCAGCCGGGGGCTTGCCAACCGGGAGTTGCACGCCGCCCTCGATTGACAGCCAACCGACCGCGCGGCACGGTCCCGGCGAGAAACCGAGTCAGGAGACCGACCCATGAGCGAGACCGCAGCGACGGCCGAACCGCTTCCCGAAACCATGCCCGGGGTCGTCCTCGTCGGCCATGGCGGGCCGGAGATGCTGGTCTGGCGCGAAGACCTGCCGGTGCCGCGCCCGGCGCCCACCGACGTGATCGTGCGCGTCGCGGCGGCGGCTGTGAACAATACCGACATCAACACCCGCATCGGCTGGTATTCGCGCTCCGGCAGCCCCGAGCAAGACGCCGCCTGGACCGGCACGCCGCTGAAATTCCCGCGCATCCAGGGGGCCGACGTCTGCGGGCGCATCGTCGCCGTCGGCAGCGACGTCGACCCGGCCCGGGTCGGCGAACGGGTGATCATCGAGCCCAGCCTCGTCGAGGCCGAGGGGCGGATGCTCGAAACCCCGTGGTATTTCGGCTCCGAATGCGACGGCGGCTTTGCCCGCTACACCCGCGTCGCCGCCCGCCATGCCCACCGCGTCGAAAGCCCGCTGACGGATGTCGAACTGGCCTCCTTCCCCTGCTCCTATTCCACCGCCGAGAACCTTGAAACCCGCGCGGGGGTCACGGCGGGCGAGACCGTGCTCGTCACCGGCGCCTCGGGGGGCGTCGGCTCGGCGGCGGTGCAGATCGCCCGCGCCCGCGGCGCGAAGGTGATCGCCGTCGCCTCGTCGTCCAAGGCCGAGGCGCTGCGCGAGATCGGCGCCGAGAGGGTGATCGACCGGGGCGCCGACCTCGTCGCCGAACTCGGCCCGAACAGCGTCGACGTGGTGATCGACCTCGTCGGCGGTCCCGGCTGGCCGGCGCTCATCGAGGTGCTGCGCCCGCGCGGCCGCTACGCCGTCTCGGGCGCGATCGCCGGGCCGGAAGTCACGCTCGATCTGCGCCAGCTCTACCTGAAAGATCTCACCTTCTACGGCTGCACGGTGCTCGACCCGGGTGTCTTCGCAACCCTCGTGCGCCGCATCGAACGTGGCGAAATCAAGCCGCTGGTGGCCAAAACCTTCCCGCTGCGCGAGATTGCCGCCGCCCAAGAGGCCTTCACCGAGAAACGCCACGTCGGCAAGATCGTCCTGACCGTCGACTGACGAGCGCCCGCAGGGCCCCTTCATCTTTCCAAAAATATCCCGGGGGGAATGACGATCCCCGCGGGATCGTCAGGGGGGCAGCGCCCCCCGACGGCGTTGGCCGCCGCGCCGGTGCTCAGGCCTTTTCCAGCTCGAAGGCGTCGTGCAGCGCCTGCACCGCGAGTTCCATGTACTTGCGGTCGATCAGCACCGAGATCTTGATCTCCGAGGTGGTGATGACCTTGATGTTGATGCCCTCGCGGGCAAGCACCTCGAACATCTTCGCGGCGATCCCGGTCTGGCTGCGCATGCCGATGCCGACGATCGAGACCTTGGCCACGTCCTTGTCGGCGACCAGCTCGCGGAAGTTGATGTGCCCGGCCTCGCGCGCGGCGTTCACCGCCTGCTCGGCGCGGGCGACCTGGCCCACAGGGCAGGAAAAGGTCATGTCGGTGCGACCCTCTTCCGAGATGTTCTGCACGATCATGTCGACGTTCACCCCGGCCTCGGCCAGCGGGCCGAAGATCGCCGCGGCGATGCCCGGGCGGTCGGCCACCGAAATGAGCGTCATCTTGGCTTCGTCGCGCGAATAGGCGACGCCGGAGACGGCTTTGCTTTCCACGATTTCCTCCTCGTCGCAGACAAGAGTGCCTGCCTCTGGGTCGTATTCCTCGAAACTCGACAGCACCCGCAGCTTCACCTTGTAGCGCATCGCCAGCTCGACCGAACGCGTCTGCAGCACCTTGGCCCCGAGGCTGGCCAGTTCGAGCATTTCCTCGAAGGCGATCCTGTCGAGCTTGCGGGCCTTGTCCTCGATCCGCGGGTCGGTGGTGTAGACGCCATCGACATCGGTGTAGATGTCGCAGCGCTCGGCGCCGAAGGCGGCGGCGAAGGCCACGGCGGTGGTGTCGGAGCCGCCGCGGCCGAGGGTGGTGATGCGGTTGTCGTCGGCCACGCCCTGAAAGCCCGCCACGACCGCCACCTGCATCCCCTCGGCGAACTTGGCGCGGATGTTGGCATCGGGGATCTCGCGGATCCGGGCCGCCGAATGCACGCCGGTGGTCTTCACCGGCACCTGCCAGCCCTGCCAGGAGCGGGCGGGAATGTCCATTTCCTGCAGGCGCAGCGCCATCAGCCCGGCGGTGACGTTCTCGCCCGAGGAAACCACCGCGTCATATTCGCGCGCATCATAGAGCGGCGAGGTTTCCTCGACCCAGCCGACCAGCTCGTTGGTGCGCCCGGCCATGGCCGAGACCACGACGATGACGTTGTAGCCATTGGCCACTTCGCGGGCGACGCGCTTGGAGGCGCGCGCGATCCGGTCGAGCGTGGCGACCGAAGTGCCGCCGAATTTCATCACGAGGATCGGCTTTTCGCTCATCTGTGCACGCCCGTTCCTGCGGTTGCGATCCCGGGCCTTCTAGGCGGGCAGCGTGGAAAGGGCAAGGGGGGCGATGCGCCGCGACGAGGGCCGGTGGGCGGGCGGAGTCGGGCCGGGCGAGGGGCTCAGAACGGGTGGGCGCGCCCGTCCCAGGTTTCGAAACAGCCGGTCGTTGCCAGCGACAGCGCCTTGAATCGCGCCATCAGCCCGTCGCGGGCCTCCTCGGTGCCGATCTCGGCCGCCTCGCCGCCCATGTCGGTGCGCACCCAGCCGGGGTGATAGATGCCGACGGCAATGCCCCGCGGGGCGAGATCGACGGCGAGGTTGCGCCCGAGGTTGAGCACCGCGGCCTTCGAGGCGCGGTAGGCGTAGCTGCCGCCGGCGGCGATGGTGTCGGAGCCCATCTGCGAGCCGATGATCGCCACCTTGCCCTTGCCGGCGACGAGATTGGGCAGAAGGCTCTGGATGGTCAGGAAAACGCCGGTGACGTTGACGGCAAAGGTCTCGGCCCAGAGCCGCGCCGGGTAGCCGTCTTCGAGGCGCGCGCTCTTGTCGAGATAGACCCCGGCATTGCAGATGAGCAGATCGAGCGGGGCGCCTTCGAGGCGCTGGGCCAGGGCGGCGTGGCTGGCCGGGTCGGTCACCTCGAGGTTTTCCCAGCGGGCGGGCGCCGGCGCCGGTTCGGGGGGCGTGCCGCGAAAGGTGCCGATGACCTCGTCGCCGCGGGCGGCATAGCCCTCGAACAGGGCGCGGCCGATGCCGCGGCGCGCGCCGGTGATGAGAATTGTCATGGTCCGGGCCTTTTGTCAGTTGGTCTTGCGGGTGGGCAGGAAGGGCAGGGGGGCAACGGGCACGCCGTCCTCGATCAGGGCGACGGCCTCCTCGCGGCTGGCCTCCCCATAGATCGGGCGGGCCGGGGCGTCGCCCTCGTGAATGGCGCGGGCCTCGCGGGCAAAGCGCGCGCCGACATAATCGGCCTCGGCCTCGAGACGGGCCTTGAAGGCGGAAAGGGCGGCCTCTTCGGGGCCGCTCGGGGCGAGCGGCGCAGGCCGGGAGGACTCGGGCGTTTCGCGCGATTCGGGTGCGGCGGCGCGGGCGGGGCGCACGTCGGGCGTCATCAGCGATTTGGAAACCCGCGTGCCGCCGCATTCCGGGCAGGCGACATGCCCCGCCGCCGCCAGCGCGTCATAGGCGGCGGCATTGCGGAACCAGCTTTCGAACCTGTGCCCCTCGGCACATTGCAGGGCGTATCGGATCATCTCGTGGCCTCGGTCTGTCGGGCGATTATGCCGCGCCGAGAGGCCGGGGCGCAAGGCGGGCCATTAGCGTCTTGCCGTCGCGCGGCGTGGGTCGAAGGCGCGCAGGAGGTGGCGCAGGTCGGGCTCGGAGAGCAGCTTCGCCGCCTTCTTGCGGCTCACCCAGCGGCGCTTGCGCTGCCCGCGCTCGGGCCATTTTCGGTGGAAATCGGTCACCCGCAGGGGAAAGACGGCAACGATGATCGGGATCTCGCCCTCGTCGTGGCTCTTGCGGTAGGAATAGAAGCCCAGCGGCACCTCGGCGACCTTGCCGGTGACGCCGGCTTCCTCCCAGGCTTCCTTCGCCGCCGCCTCGCCGGGGGTGGCGCCGTGCATCGGCCAGCCCTTGGGCAGGATCCAGCGGTGGGTGCGGCGCGAGGTGATCAGAAGGATCTCGACCTTGCCGTTTCGGATCCGCCAGGGCAGGGCGCCGAACTGGCTGCGCACCGCGCGCTTGGGCGCGTCGGCAAGGCGCATCGGCCTTTGCGCGGTTTTCAGGGCGGATGCCAAGCCGTTATCCTTCCCGTTGTCCTGCCTCTGCCGTGTCGGGGCGAAGCGAGTCGCCCCGTTGCGGCCATGTTATGCAGCCGGCGCGCCGGGGGGAAGGCGGCATCGCGGGGGCGATGCGGTGGTGTCGGGGGTGGGGGCGCTGCCCCCCTGACGCGCCTTGCGGCGCGCCATTCCCCCCGGGATATTTGGCGAAAGATGAAAGGGTCAGTCGCGCTTGCCGGAGAAGCGGGCCTTCCAGTCTTCGCGCTCTTCGTCGCTGATCTTCTCGAACAGGTTGTCGGGCACGCGGAAGGCATGGCCGGGGGCAAGGCGTTCGAGGGCGGCGGGCACGTCTTCGGGCCAGAGCGGCGGGGCGCCCATCGCCTCGGCCATTTTCTCGGCCGTGTCGGGGATGAAGGGCGCGGAGAGGCCGGCGTAGAGGGCGATGAGGTTGAGGGCGAGGCGCACGATCGCCGCGGCGCGCTCGGGGTCGGTCTTCCAGGCAGCCCAGGGGGCGGCGTTCTGCAGGTATTCGTTGCCCGCGGCCCAGATCGCCCTGAGTTCGGCGGCGGACTTGCGCACCTCCATCGCGTCCATCAGCCGGGCGTAGTTTTCGACGCGGGCGGAGAGATCGGCGATGAGCGCCTCTTCGGCGGGCCCGTAGCTGCCGCCCTCGGGCACGGTTTCGCCGAATTTCGAGCGGCAGAACTTGGTGACGCGGCTGACGAAATTGCCCAGCACGTCGGCGAGGTCCTTGTTGATCGCGGCCTGGAAGTTCTCCCAGGTGAATTCGCTGTCGGCGTTTTCCGGCGCGTGCGACAGCAGCCACCAGCGCCATGTGTCGGGCGGCAGGATCGACAGCGCCTGGTCCATGAACACGCCGCGGCCCTGGGAGGTGGAGAACTGGCCGCCGTCGTAGTTGAGGTAGTTGAAGCTCTTGATGTAGTCGACGAGCTTCCACGGCTCCTTGCCGTCGTAATTGGCGCCCATCAGGGTGGCGGGGAAGGAAAGCGTGTGGAAGGGCACGTTGTCCTTGCCCATGAACTGGACGTAGCGCACGTCGCCGGCGCCGAGGTCTTCGCGCCACCAGCGCTGCCAGGCGGACTCGTCGAGGCCGTGGGCGTCGGCCCATTCGGCGGTGGCCGAGATGTATTCGATCGGGGCATCGAACCAGACGTAGAAGACCTTGCCCTCCATGCCCGGCCAGTCGCGCTCGCCATCCTTGACCGGGATGCCCCAGTCCAGGTCGCGGGTGATGCCCCGGTCCTGCAGCCCGTCGCCGTCATCGAGCCATTTGAGCGCGATCGAGGTGGTCAGCACCGGCCAGTCCGTCTTGGACAGGATCCAGGCGCGCAGCTTGCCGCGCAGCGCCGACTGGCGCAGGAACAGGTGCTTGGTCTCGCGGATCTCCAGATCGGTCGAGCCGGAGATCGCCGAGCGCGGTCCGATCAGGTCGGTCGGGTCGAGCTGCTTGGTGCAGTTCTCGCACTGGTCGCCGCGGGCCTTGTCATAGCCGCAGTTGGGGCAGGTGCCCTCGATGTAGCGGTCCGGCAGGAACCGGCCGTCGGCCCTGGAATAGACCTGCTTTTCGAGCACTTCGACGATCAGCCCGGCCTCGGCGAGGCGCCCGGCCATGTGCTGGGTC
>RFKM01000279.1 GCA_003694465.1 Alphaproteobacteria bacterium | reverse complement strand
TCCGCCCTCGATGTAATCGACGCCAAGCCCGTCGAGCGCCTCGGCAATGGCGATCTTCTCGGCCACCGAGAACTGCACCCCCTGCGTCTGCTGCCCGTCGCGCAGGGTGGTGTCGTAGAGGTAGAGGCGTTCAGTCATCCGGCCAGCCTTTCACTGAGAGTTCGTTCTCGCCATCCTTGCCCGGATCGCCCGCGATCTGGTTCGCCCTCGGGCCAGACGTGAACCCGTATCAATGAAGCCCGCGCCATCACAGCCCCTCCAGCTTCGCCGGGTCGAAGCCGGCGCCCGGCACAAGCTCCACCCCCTCTTTCGACATCCGCACCTCGACGCCCGCCGCCGCCAGCGCCGATTTCATCGCATCCACCGCCGAAAAATCCTTCGTTTTCATCGCCTCCGCCCGCAACGCCGCCAGCCTGTCCGCGAGTGCCGTCAAGTCTCCCGCCTCGGCCCAGCCGCCCATCTCGTCGGTCAGAAGCCCGAGCAACTCGGCCGAGGCCTTCAGCCCCGCCGCATCGCCCGCCGAGGCCAGACGGTGCAGCTCGGCGATCGCCCCCGGCGTGTTGAGATCGTCGGCCAGCGCCTCGAGAACCGCCTGCGAGACCTGCCCGGGCGCAACCCCCTTGGCCAGCGCCCGCCAGCGCCGCAGCACCGCCTCGCCTTCTTCGCGCTTGCGCCGCGTCCAGTCCATCGGCTTGCGGTAATGGGTGCCCAGCAGCACGAAGCGGATCACCTCGCCCGGCACCCCCTCTTCGAGCAGATCGTGAACGGTGAAGAAGTTGCCGAGGCTCTTCGACATCTTCTTCCCCTCGACCTGCAACATCTCGTTGTGCAGCCAGTAGCGGGCGAATGCGCTGCCCGGATGGGCGCATTTCGACTGCGCGACCTCGTTCTCGTGATGGGGGAACATCAGATCATTGCCGCCGCCGTGAATGTCGAATGTCGCCCCCAGCAGCGCATGGCTCATCGCCGAGCACTCGATGTGCCAGCCCGGCCGCCCCCGCCCCCATGGGCTGTCCCAGCCCGGCTCGTCGGGCTTCGAGGGCTTCCAGAGCACGAAATCCATCGGGTTGCGCTTGTAGGGCGCCACCTCCACCCGCGCCCCGGCGATCATGTCCTTCGTCGAGCGCCCCGACAACGCGCCATACTCGGCAAAGCTCTCGACGGCAAAGAGCACATGCCCCTCGGCCTCATAGGCATGCCCCCCGGCAGTGAGCTCGGAAATCATCTCGATCATCTCGCCGATGTGCCGGGTGGCGCGGGGCATCTCGGTGGGGTCGAGCGCCCCGAGCGCACGCATGTCGTCCAGATACCACCCGATCGTCATCGCGGTGATCTCGTCGATCGGCCGGCCGCTTTCCTCGGCGCGCCGGATGATCTTGTCATCGACATCGGTGAAATTGCGCACATAGGTCACATGCTCCGGCCCGTAGACATGCCGCAGCAGCCGAAACAGCACGTCGAACACCACCACCGGCCGGGCATTGCCCAGATGCGCCCGGTCATACACCGTCGGCCCGCAGACATAGAGGCGCACGTTGCGCGCGTCGAGCGGCTCGAAGATCCGCTTCGAGCGGGTGGCGGTGTCATAAAGCCTGATCACGGTCATGTTGTCCTCGCACGGCTGATCGCGCGGCGGGCTTAGCAAGTTCACGAAAGAGAGGAAACAGAAGAACGGCCCGCCCGACGATGTCAGCCGGTAATGCAGATGCAAATGTCGCCGTTCGTTCTCATGCCCCCGCCATAGCAGGCTTTCGCCCCACGGCCAAGCCTGTTACCCTCGCCCGATGTCGCGCCATCTCGTGAACCGCCTCGCCGGCGCCTTGCCGGGGGCCGAATGGTCCGAACCCTTCGGGCCGGGCCATGACATCTGGAAGGTCGGCGGCAAGATCTTCGCCGCCACCGGCGCCAAGGCCGAGGGCGTCTCGGTCAAATGCCCCGATATCGAGACCGCCGAAATGCTGCGCGCCGCCGGCGCTGCCCGCCGCGCCCCCTATTTCCACCGCTCCTGGGTGCTGGTGCCCTTCGCCACCGCCAGCGCCGAAGAACTCGCCCACCGCATCCGCACCAGCTACGAGATCGTGCGCGCCAGCCTGCCGAAAAAGCTGCAGGCCAGCCTGCCGCCCGCGCCCTGACAAAGGCGCGCGCCCCTTTCATCTTTCCAAAAATATCCCGGGGGCCCGGGGGCAGCGCCCCCGGAACGCACGCCTCAGGCCACCGCGGCGTTGGTCTTCACCGCCAGCTGGCCCTTCAGCCACATCTGCGCCACCTTCACCATCACCCAGGGGATGAACACCGTCGCGAAGGCAAGGCCGATCCCGCCGAGGGCGAGGAACGCCCCCCCGTAGCCCGCCCCCGCCAGCATCATCATCAGCGAGGAAAAGGCGGCGAGCGGAAAGGTGAACGCCCCCCAGAGCGGCGAGAACCCGGCCGCCAGCATCCACGGCAGCCGCGCCACCATCAGGGCCATGAGCACGATCGCCAGCCCGCCAAAGCCCAGCGCCACCGCCGGCATGCCGAGCAGCATCGCCACCGTGCCAAGCAGCGCCGCCGGGGCGAGATGGATCGCCAGCAGCGGGCGCAGCGGCGCCGGCACGTCTTCACGCGCGAACTGCAGCAGCGAGGCCAGCCAGATCAGCACCGCCGCCACCGCCGCGAGCCGGAAGATCCAGACCGAAAGCTCCATCCAGCCCAGCGGCACCGCCGCCAGCGGCGCAACGATCAGCCCGACATAGACAAGATGGAACACCGGCGTCACCCGCCGCGCCTCGGCCGGGCCGACGAGAAATCCGCGCGTCACCAAAACGAGGACCAGCCCGTGCCCGGCCATCGCCAGCACAAGGACCGTCCGGGCCAGCGCCTCGGAATGGCTCGCCAGCGCCGCCGCCATCAGCATCCCGGCCATGGTCATCGCCGCCAGCCCGGCCCGTCCCGGCAGCACCCGCAGGTCTTCGACCACCACCGCCGGCCGGCGCCCGACCTTGGCCAGGTAATTGCCCAGCCCGTAGAGATAAAGCAGCGTCACCGCCCCGAGCACGATCTGCCCGATGGCCGCCGGAACGCCAAAGGCATCGACAGCCCGCATCCAGCCAATCCC
>RFKM01000278.1 GCA_003694465.1 Alphaproteobacteria bacterium | reverse complement strand
GTTGTGCCGCGCGGCGCGTTGGGCCTGCCGGCGTGCACCGGACTCCACGAATCTGGATTCGTGGAGTCGCGGGCTTCGGGCGTGCGCCGGTCTGGAAGCGTCCGAAGCGTCCCGTTACCCCGTGGTTGTCCGCTGCGCCGATGATTCAGCCGGTGATTCAACGGCACTCGAAACCACAAACCACGCGAATCTAGATTCCTGGATTCGAGCGGTCCAAACGCGGCCATCCGCGCCCACCCCAGCGCTCCCTTTCCTTTCGGGCCGCGCCCCATCGGGCATGGCGCGGGAATCGCCGTTACTCCTCTTTCGGAAGGATGGGCGCGGTTTTTTCAAGCGCAAGCTCCGCCTCGGAAAACCGCCACGGACCGCGCACGCCCTCGATCCCCTCCGGGGCGATGCGCAGCCCGCGTGCCTTGACCTGCGGATCGTCGAAGGCGGCGGCGATGTCGTTGATCGGCCCGGCCGGCACGCCGACCGCTTCGAGCGCATCGAGCAGGGCGCGCCCCTGCCACTTTCCCGTTGCCGCCTCGATGAGGTCCATCAGGGCCCGCCGGTTTGCGACCCGCGCCGCGTTGGTGGCAAAACGCCCGTCGGAGGCCAGCGCCCCCATGCCCAGCACCTCGGCAAGGGCGGCAAACTGCCGGTCGTTGCCGACGGCGACGATGACGTAGCCGTCCTTCACCGGCACCGCGTCATAGGGCACGAGGTTCGGATGGGCGTTGCCCAGCCGGCCCGGGCTCTTGCCGCTGACGAGGAAATTCATCGCCTGGTTGGCCAGCAGCGCGGTGGCGCAGTCGAGCAGCGACATGTCGATCATCTGCCCGCGCCCGGTCCTGTGGCGCTGCTCCAGGGCCGCAAGAATGCCAATGGTCGCATAAAGCCCGGTCACCACGTCGGTCACCGCCACGCCAACCTTCATCGGCGGGCCATCCGGAGCGCCGGTGAACGACATCAGCCCCGACAGCCCCTGGATCATGAAATCATAGCCGGGCTGGTGGGCACGTGGGCCGTCCTGACCGAAGCCGGTAATCGAGCAATAGACAAGGCGCGGGTTGATCGCGGCAAGGCTGGGATAATCGAGCCCGTATTTCGCCAGCCCCCCGACCTTGAAATTCTCGATCACCACATCGGCCCCGGCCACCAGATCGCGCACTTTCGCCTGCCCTTCGGGGGTGCGGAAATCAGCCACGACGCTCGTCTTGCCCCGGTTCGCGGCATAGAAATAGGCCGCCGTCCGGTCGCCCTCGCGCTCGATCCAGGGCGGGCCCCAGCGGCGGGTGTCGTCGCCCTCGGGGCTTTCGACCTTGATCACCTCGGCGCCGAGATCGGCCAGCGCCTGCCCGGCCCAGGGCCCGGCAAGGATGCGGGCGAGTTCGATCACCTTCAGGCCTTCGAGCGGTTTCATGGCAGTCTCACAGATAGGGCGGCGTGCAGGCCGAAATGATCCGGGCCGGCACCTTGCCGATGTTGCGGAAGCGGTGCGGGGACCGGCTGTCGAAAAGGTAGGCATCGCCCGGGCCAAGAACGGCGACGTGCTCGCCCACCGTCACCTCGATCTCGCCCTCGATGACGATGCCGCCCTCGCTCGCCTCGTGATCGAGCATCGCCTCGCCGGTATCGGCGCCGGGCGCATAGGTTTCGGACAGGATCTGAAGCCCGTGGGCCAGCGCGTCGCCCACCTGCGCGATGGCAACGCCGTCACCCAGATGCCCGGTCAGATCGGTGAGTTCCGAGGCGCGGAAGAAGACCGCCCCGCGCGGGCCCTGGTCGGGCTCGAAGAAGGCCGACATGCTGATGCCGAGGCCGCCGAGAATCCGCCGCAGCGAGGCCACCGAGGGGCTGGAGCGGCCGGTCTCGATCATCGAAATCTGCCCGTGCGGCACCCCGGCCCGGTCGGCCAGCTGGCGCTGGCTGAGACCGGCGGCCTGGCGCAGCGCCTTGAGCCGGGCGCCGACGTCGAACTCGTTTTCCATGTGCGACGCTCCCAGATCGTGCGCATTTTTTCACTAGCATTGCTCAGAATATTGCGCAATACCTGCCCTGACACCGCGCCAAGGGAGAGTGACATGACCCGCGAGCTTCCGGCCAAGAGCCGCCCCGAGCTTTCCGCCTTCGACTGGGAAGACCCGTTCCGCCTCGATGACCAGCTCGAGGAAGACGAGCGCCTGATCCGCGAGGCCGCCCGCGCCTATGCGCAGGAAAAGCTCGCCCCCCGCGCCATCGACGCCTTCGAGAAGGAACAGACCGACCCGGAGATCTTCCGCGAAATGGGCGCCATGGGCCTGCTCGGCGTCACCATCCCCGAGGAATACGGCGGCCTCGGCGGCTCTTACGTCAGCTATGGCCTCGTGGCGCGCGAGATCGAACGGGTCGATTCGGGCTATCGCTCGATGATGTCGGTGCAAAGCTCGCTGGTGATGTATCCGATCTACGCCTATGGCAGCGAGGCGCAGCGGCGCAAATACCTCCCCGGCCTCGCCACCGGCGAGCTGATCGGCTGTTTCGGCCTGACCGAGCCCGATGCCGGCTCCGACCCGGGGGCGATGAAGACCCGGGCCGAAAAGACGGCCCAGGGCTACCGCCTCACCGGCACCAAGATGTGGATTTCCAACGCCCCGATCGCCGATGTCTTCGTGGTCTGGGCGAAATCCGAGGCCCACGGCGGCAAGATCCGCGGCTTCGTGCTCGAAAAGGGCATGAAGGGGCTTTCCGCACCGAAAATCGCCCGCAAGCTCTCGCTGCGCGCTTCGATCACCGGCGAGATCGTCATGGACGGGGTGGAGGTTGGCGAAGAGGCGCTTCTGCCCGGCGTCGAGGGGCTGAAGGGCCCGTTCGGCTGCCTCAACCGCGCCCGCTATGGCATCTCTTGGGGCGTGCTGGGGGCGGCCGAATTCTGCTGGCACGCGGCACGGCGCTACGGGCTCGACCGGCGCCAGTTCGGCAAGCCCCTCGCCGGCATGCAGCTTTACCAGAAGAAGCTCGCCGACATGCAGACCGAGATTGCCCTCGGCCTTCAGGCGGCCCTGCGCGTCGGTCGGCTGATGGACGAAGGCCGCGCCGCGCCCGAGATGATCTCGCTCATCAAGCGCAACAACACCGGCAAGGCGCTCGACATCGCCCGGATGAGCCGCGACATGCACGGCGGCAACGGCATTTCGGGCGAGTTCGAGGTGATCCGCCACATGATCAACCTCGAAACGGTGAACACCTACGAGGGCACCCATGACGTGCACGCGCTGATCCTCGGGCGCGCCCAGACCGGGCTGCAGGCGTTTTTCTGACGCCTGCACAGATCCGACATTGCCGGCGGCCCAAGGCGCGGTGCGCCGGCAATGTCTTGCCCTTTTCGCGTCAGCGCGCGCCGGGCACGCCCCAGAACGCGGCAATGTGCACCATCAGGGCAAAGACCGAATGGCGCTCGAAGCCGCTGTCGGTGCCGACGGTGTAGCTCACCACCCGCAGTCGCTCGCCCCGGATCGCCTGGGCGGCAATGTCGTCGGGCATGATCACCTCCTGCCCATAGACGACGCGGTGGCGCAGGCCGAGGCCGGGCATGGCGTATTCGGCCAGCCCGGTGCAGGAAAAGCGCCCCTCGGCATCCTTGATGCCCAGCGTGTAGTTGATCGGCACCCCCACCGAGGCGAAGAGGCGCCGCGCCGCCAGAACCCGCTCTTCCGGCGAAAGCGCCGGACGCAGGGCCAGAACCCTGTCGGCCTCGAAGGCCTTGGCGGGGGTGCGCAGACGCGTCGCCGGGGCGGCGGTTTCGGCAATGATCTGCCCGGCCCGGATCGCTTCGTGATAGGGCTTCACCTCCGGCAGGTTCCAAAGCCCGGCGGCGCGCAGCTGCGCCTCGGTGCCGAGATAGACCAGCGTGTGCGAGAAGCGCCCCGGCACCAGCCGCCCGAGCGGGTAGGACGTGTTGCCGATCAACAGCAGGTCGAGCGGCTTCAGATCGGCCACGATGGCCGCATGGGCCTCGGTCTTGCCGGTGAGCTTGCCGGGATAGGCGGTGTCTTCATACTGCCCGTAAGCCCCGCGCGAGACCGCCGGCCCGAGGCTGTTTGCCAGCCCGAGGGCGAGTTCGATCGCCGGGGCGGGATAGAATTTCTCGGGGTCGAAACAGCATTCGAACGTCGCCGGATCGAGACGGTGGACGTCTTCGGTGAAGGTCGGCCCGATATCGGTATGCGAGCAGGCCGCCAGAAGCCCCGCCAGCGCCAGCGCGCCCGCCCGAAGGCGGCCCTTCGCCGCCGCCCGGATTTTCTGCACAAACCCTGTCATGTCACCGCCCCCCATTCGTTTCCGGCCCGCCCCAGTAGGCAGCAATCTGGACCATCGCCGCGAATCGTCCATGCACCTCATACCCGGTTTCGCTGCCCGTGACATAGGTCACGAAATCGAACCTGTCGCCCCGGATCGCCTGCGCGGCGATGCTGTCGGGAAGCACCGCCTTCTGGCCATAGAGCCGGCGCGGCTCGAAAGTGCCTTCGGGCGCGCCAGCAGCACCTGATCGACTTCCATCGCTTCGGCGCGGGTCGAAAGGTGCACGTCGGGCCAGGAACTTTCGATCAGCGTTTCCCCGCCGCGGATCCGGTCGCGATAGGGCAGGCGGTCGAACGGACGCAGATGCCGCGCCACCTCGGCCACCGCATCGGCCTTGCCGGTGAGCTTGCCCGGGTAGCTGCCCTCTTCGAAATCGGAACAGGCCAGTTTCGACAGCCCCGGCCCAAGGTCGTTGCCGAAGGTCAGCGCCAGGTCGGTCAGGCCCGGGGGGTAGAATTTCTCGGGGTTCTGGCAGCACTGGAAGGTGGCGGCGTCGAGCCCCTGCACCCGGTCGGGAAAATCCGGCCCGACGACGGCGTTGGAGCGGCCGGCGAGCAGGAGGCAGACCGCCGCCTGCCCGACTCGCGCCGCCGCCTGCCCGAGTTTGCCCCTCATCTGCCACCCCGCCGCGTTGCTCATCCAGGCCCACCTCTGCCACGTCCTGCCCGACCGATCAATTCACATCGGCACAGGCTGGGGGTCGCAGGCCAGCGGGCACCATGGCTGTTGCCTCATGCGGCAATTTTCGTGAAGCTGACGCCCATGAGACGCGAGGCCCGATGAAACCCGACCGCCCCGAAACCCCCGCCCCGGAAGATGCCGCCGCCCGCCGTGCCGTGCG
>RFKM01000277.1 GCA_003694465.1 Alphaproteobacteria bacterium | reverse complement strand
GAAATATCCGACGGGTTCGAGGGGCTGGTATTCCCCCCGGGCGAGGTCGAAGCGGCGCGGAAGGTTCTGGGTGTCAGCGCCCACGAACGGGCAGCGCGCGCCTTGCACGGCGTTCTCGAGGGGCTCATGTAACGAAAACGCCCGCCGCGCGGGGCGGCGGGCGCTCGATTGGGGTCTGACGCGCCTCAGAGCTTGGCGGTCAGTTCCGGCACGGCTTCGAAGAGGTCGGCGACGAGGCCGTAATCGGCGACCTGAAAGATCGGCGCTTCCTCGTCCTTGTTGATGGCGACGATGATCTTCGAATCCTTCATGCCGGCGAGGTGCTGGATCGCCCCCGAGATGCCGACGGCGATATAGAGATCGGGCGCGACGACCTTGCCGGTCTGGCCCACCTGCCAGTCGTTCGGCGCAAAGCCCGAATCGACCGCCGCGCGCGAGGCGCCGACGGCGGCGCCCAGCTTGTCGGCCAGCGCCTCGATCAGGGCGAAATCGGCCTCGGAGCCGACGCCGCGCCCGCCCGAGACGACGATCTTCGCCGAGGTCAGTTCCGGCCGGTCGCTCTCGTCGACCTTGTCTTCCACCCAGGCCGAGACGCCGGGATCGCCGGCGGCGGCAATCGTCTCGACCGGGGCCGATCCGCCTTCGCCGGCGGCATCGAAGGTCGAGGTGCGGATCGAGACAACCTTGATCGGGTCGGTCGATTTCACCGTCTGGATGGCGTTGCCGGCATAGATCGGGCGCTCGAAGGTTTCGCCGTCGACAACGCCGGACACGTCCGAAATCACCATCACGTCGAGCAGGGCGGCAACGCGCGGCAGCACGTTCTTGGCCAGCGAGGTCGCCGGCGCGACGATGTGGCTGTAATCGCCCGCGAGCGAGACGATGAGGTCGGCGAGCGGCTCGGCCAGACCGTGCGCATAGGCCGGATCGTCGGCCACCAGAACCTTGCTGACGCCATCGAGTTTCGCGGCGGCCTCGGCGGCCGAGGCGGGCCCGGCCACCAGAACCGTGATGTCGCCGCCCATGGCTTTCGCCGCGGTCAGCGTCTTTGCGGTCGCGTCGGCATTGAGTTCGCCGCCGACGACTTCTGCGAGAAGAAGAACAGCCATCAGATTGCCCCCGCGTCCTTGAGTTTGGTGATCAGTTCATCGACCGAGCCGACGATGACGCCGGCCTTGCGCGCCGGCGGCTCCTGGGTTTTCACAACCTGCAGGCGCGGCGTGACGTCGACGCCGTAATCGGCGGGAGTCTTTTCCTCGATCGGCTTCTTCTTCGCCTTCATGATGTTGGGCAGGCTGGCATAGCGCGGCTCGTTGAGGCGCAGATCGGCGGTGATGACGGCCGGCAGCTTCACCTCGATCGTCTGCAGGCCGCCGTCGACCTCGCGGGTGACCTTGGCCTTGTCGCCCTCGATCTCGAGGCCCGAGGCAAAGGTGCCCTGCCCCCAGCCGAGCAGCGCCGCGAGCATCTGGCCGGTGGCGTTCATGTCGTTGTCGATCGCCTGCTTGCCCATGATCACGAGGCCCGGCTGCTCTTCCTCGACGATCGCCTTGAGGATCTTGGCCACGGCGAGCGGCTCGATGTCCTGATGTACGTCATCGGCGGCGACCACGAGAATCCCGCGGTCGGCCCCCATCGCGAGGCCGTTGCGGATGGTCTCCTGCGCCTGCTTGACGCCCACGGAGACGAGAACCACCTCGGAGGCGGCGCCGGCTTCCTTCAGGCGGATCGCCTGTTCGACGGCAATTTCGTCGAACGGGTTCATCGACATCTTCACATTGGCAAGATCGACCCCGCTGCCATCCGCCTTCACACGGACTTTCACGTTGTAGTCGATCACGCGCTTCACAGGCACGAGTACCTTCATCGGCGTGTCTCTCCCTTGGTCAGCCCGGTCGGGCGCTTCATCCGCTGCGTGTTTAGCGGCTGAATCGGTCGGGGAACAATGGGAAAGCGACATGATGTTGCGCTGCGACGCCGCGTTTTTTCGTCGCGAGGGGAATGTTTGCGCTCGCGCCGGGGTGTTTTGCGGTCAGCGCCCGCCGCCGGGCACCCACAGAACGTCGCCCGCGCCGCCGGCATTGGACAGGCGCGCGGCGACGAACAGCCAGTCGGACAGGCGGTTGAGATAGCGGATCGCGGCCGGGTTGACCGTTTCCTCCGAGGCAAGTTCGACGGCGAGGCGCTCGGCGCGGCGCGCCACGGTGCGCGCGAGGTGCAGATGCGCCGCAAGCGCCGATCCGCCCGGCAGAACGAAGCTGCGCAGGGGCTCGAGCCCGGCATTCATCGCGTCGATTTCGGCCTCGAGCCGTTCGACCTGCCCGTCGATGATGCGCAGGGGCGTGTAGTCGGCCTCGCCGTCGCGCTCGGGGTCGGGGCGCGAAAGATCGGCGCCAAGGTCGAACAGGTCGTTCTGGATCACCGCAAGGCGGGCGTCGATCTCGCCCTCGGCGTGAAGCCGGGCAAGGCCGATGGTGGCGTTGGTCTCGTCGACGGTGCCGTAAGCGGCGACGCGCAGCGAGTGCTTGGCCACGCGGCTGCCGTCGGAAAGCGCGGTTTCGCCGCCGTCGCCGGTGCGGGTGTAGATCTTGTTCAGGACAACCATTTCAGCCGCTCTTGCGCATGTAGACGTAGAACAGGATCAGCGCGATCGAGACGGCCTGGGCATAGATCCGCCAGCGCATCAGCCGGTTGCCGTGCTTCTTGTTGAAGGCCCCGCCCCGGGCAAAACCGCCGATTCCGGTGAACAGGATCAGCGCGGTGATGCTCACGGCGATGACGACGAGGATGAAAAGCGGGTCTGAAAACATGTCGGGCTCCTGTCGGCGCGTTTTGCCCTCAATAGCGCCATTGGCGCGCCTTGGCGAGCGGCAGGACGCCGCGCCGCTTCAGCTTCGGGCGATGATCCTGTCGAGCATGCGGGTGGAAAGCAGGCGCTTGGCCAGCGCCGCGATCTTGGTCGGCACGGTGACGCGGTAGCGCGGGCGGGGTCGGCGCGCCTCGAGCGCCCGGGCGAG